>JAJYMU010000169.1 GCA_021786655.1 Bacteroidota bacterium | reverse complement strand
ATTTACTTGCTTGGTAATATTTCACACCCGGAAATTCTAGTTTACATTGCGGGCATCGTCGAACTTATCGGGGGCTTAGCAATACAATGGGAGAGAACGGCGAAGTTCGGAGCCCTAACAATTGCAGCTATCTTTTTTATATTTTCGATTTACTGGATACCTCAAATCGTTGAGAAGCCTCTGGTCTATGGTTACTGGGGAAACTTTTTTGAGCAATTCTCTATTGTCTTAGGGGGCGTGATTGTTTTTGCGTCCACTATTCAAAGTGATCAGGAAAGAGTTGCAAAAATAGCGAGAGCCGCGTACAGATTCTACGGGATATGCGTTATTTCATATACGCTGTATCAGCTTTTTTACCTTTCCGATACCGCAGACTTAGTTCCGACATGGATTCCGCCCGGTCAAATGTTCTGGGCGGTAACTACCACAATATTGTTTGCTCTTGCAGCGTTCGCTATAATTTCCGGTCGCTCGGCTCTTTTAGCATCTAGATTGCTCACGGCAATGATCATCGGCTTCGGGCTATTGGTATGGCTGCCGGTATGCATTGGCGATCCGCATGAATTGACTAACTGGGCACGCAATGCAACGAATCTTGCAGTAGCCGGAGCGGCTTGGGTCGTAGCCGACTTCCTTTATCAGTCAAAAATCTTTCCGCTCAAATGGCAGCTTGGTCATATACCAATTGAAGAGAAAAAGGATTAGCGCGGTGAATTATTTATGTCGTTAAGAACGAGTACGGTTGAAAGCAAGATGAGTTGCAGTATGGTTGGGCTTCCGCATAGAACTCAATTTAAGATGATAGAATAAAAGTTAGTACAATGGAGGAATACTTATGAAAGCTAAAAAGAGTGACACCAAAAGAGTATTCTTAAAAAAAGGTGCGTGCTCTCACACATTCTTTTTTCTTTTAAACCGCGAATTTGGTTATCTAAAAGAAAATGAGGAGTGTGCCTCGGATCCGCTTGCAGGCGGAATAATGCAGCAAGGATATCAATGCGGAATGCTTTGGGGGGCAGCGCTGGCTGTGGGAGCGGAATCCTTTCGCAGACACAATGACCACGGCGAAGCCATTGCTCATGCTATAACGGCAACTCAACATGTTTTGGAATCATTCATCAACAGGGCAAAAAGCGTCGACTGCGGGGAGATAACCAGTTGCGATTTTACAAGCAAACTTGGTTTGGCGAAATATTTAATTACCGGTAAACCCATCGTCTGTTTTCATCTCGCGGATAAATGGGCGCCGGAAGCAATCCAATCTGCAAAGGAAGGCTTGGCTCAACAACCAACCGATTTACCTCAAATGCCGGTAAGCTGCGCTTCCGAAGTGGTAAAAAAAATAGGAGGCAGTAATGAAGAAATGGTTATGGTTGCCGGATTTGCCGGAGGTTTTGGTTTGAGCGGTAATGCTTGCGGGGCGATGAGTGCCGCGATATGGATGAAGACGCTTGCGAGAGCCAGAAAAGGAAATTATAAATACACTTTATCAGATCCGGATTTGGAAAAAATAATAACTGCCTTCTATGAGGAGACCGATTATAAAATGGAATGTTGTAAAATATGCGGACAGCGTTTTAAAACAATAAACGAACATACGGAGTTTATAAAAAACGGTGGTTGCGATAAACTGATTAATGTTCTCGCGCGATCATAATTTTCTAGGAGAAATGCGATAATAGTGTGAATCAAAAATGTTAATTTTTGTTACACAAAGTTTTTGAAAAGGGAAAAAAATGAAGAATGATTATTTCGAACATAAAGCGGGTAATTACGAACAAGATAAAGATAGAGTAACTAACGTAGAGAACATTGCGAACTCTATTCTGAATAATGTCCATTTTGATAAAGGTATGAACATAATGGATTTTGGTTCCGGTACATGTTTGTTGCTGGAAAGAATAGCTCCTTTTGTTGGTAAGATTACGGCTGTAGATATTTCTGAGTCTATGAACAATGAGTTGGAATCTAAAAGAGCAAACTTAGGTTGCAAACTTGAAATAGTTGAAATGGATTTAACAAAATCCAAATTAGATAAAAAGTTTGACGGAATCATGTCATCAATGACGATGCACCATATTAAAGACATTAAAACTATGTTTATTGATTTTTATTCGCTGTTAAATGAAAACGGGTTTATAGCTATTGCAGATTTAGATTTAGAAGACGGCAGTTTTCATACCGAAGATACCGGAGTATTCCACTTCGGATTTGATAGAAAGATTTTTTTAAATGCAGCAGTTGCTGCCGGGTTCAAGAATGTTAAAATTACAACCGCAAGTATAGATCATAAACCGCAAGGTGAATATCCAGTTTTTTTACTTACCGGGAATAAGTGATTTATTTTTGTTAGAATAGTGGTAAACTAGTTAGCGGCACCCTTCGACCGCAAAATATTTAATAGACTGAAATTGTAAATTCAAATTCAAGCGGAGCGTTACATGAAATTTGACCTTGATAAAACGATAGAAGTTCTATCTCGAACGCCTGGTGTACTGAAGGTTTTGCTAAATGGCTTATCACACAATTGGGTTCATAACAATGAGGGATCTGAAACGTGGAGTCCATACGATGTGGTAGGTCATCTCATTCATGGGGAGAAAACAGATTGGATAACAAGAGCGAAAATAATTCTGGATTATGGGGAGAGCCGCCCTTTTGATCCTTACGACCGGTTTGCACAGTTCGAGGCAAGTAAGGGAAAATCAATTGAGGAATTACTCGAAGAATTTACAGCTCTTCGTGAGCAGAATATAAAGACGCTTCGTGAATTTAAGTTGACTGAGAACGATTTCAGAAAGACGGGGAAGCATCCTAAGTTTGGTAAAGTAACTCTTGAAGAATTATTGGCGACGTGGGCAGTACATGATTTTAATCACATAGGGCAGATCGCACGAACAATGGCGAAACAATACGATGCGGAAGTGGGTCCGTGGAAAGAGTATTTATCAATATTGCATAGAAAAAGCTGATTATCTGAACGATTCCGAACTGAGTTTTAATTTTAAATGCGGATACTAATTGGCGTCCGCTTAAAGGTAATACATGAAAGGTAAACATGATCGATAAAACATTCGCTGAACATTTTGCAATTGATTGGATAGATTCATGGAATAAGCATGATCTTGATCGCGTTCTCTTGCACTATACCGACGATTTTGAAATGTCATCACCGGTAATCATTAAAGTTACCGGTGAAGCGTCGGGGACATTAAAAGGCAAGGAAGCTATCGGCGCATATTGGGCTAAGGCTCTCCAATTAAATCCAACTCTTCATTTTGAATTAGTTGCCACGCTTGTTGGCGTAAACAGTGTCACCTTATACTACAATGGTGTCCGAGGTCCATCGGCAGAAGTTTTTCATTTCAACGAAGAAGGAAAAGTTACGAGGGCATATGCACATTATGTTTAATTTATTGCGAAGTAAAATTGAAGATGAAATTAATTTCTATAATTGAATACGGACTGGAACCGGAAAATATTTTTCCGGAGTTTCAATCGTCGAATCGGCATTAACAATTTTCAAATTAGAATGAAAAAGGCGGACAATAAGAAGATGAACTTAAATAGAAACGAAGTGAAAAATTCCGGTAATCATGTTCGTCTTCTTTTGCGCGTTCCTGTTCCGTGGGTTTTTGTTCTGGCGTACCTTGTAGGTGTTGGACTGCAATTTCTTTTTCGACCTGATTCAGTATCTGAAGAGTTAAGACGACTCAGTTTAATTTGCGGCATTGTATTGTTTACAATTAGTGGTGTGAATGCGGGATGGAGTCTGTTCATATTTCATAAGGCGCACACAACTACAACTCCGGGTGAAAAATCTGCAATGCTCGTAACTTGGGGACCATACAGGTTCAGCCGCAACCCGATGTATGTTAGTCTTACACTTGCATATCTTGGAGAAGCGGGAATGCTCGCTCAAATATGGCCGCTGGTAGTTTTGCCGTTTACGTTGGCTTATATAAATTGGGTTGTAATTCCACTAGAAGAAAGCAAACTGAAGGAAGTCTTCGCAGAAAAATATGAACGGTATTGCGCTTCAGTGCGGCGGTGGATATAACTGTATAGACAATTAGCTTTAGAATATTGGAGGATGTAACATGACTTACAAAAAATTTTTGGTTTCGTTTGTCGCGGTGGTTTTAGTTCTTCTGCTCAGCGGCTGTGCAGATGCAATCCAATATGAATACTCAAAAGATATTCAGCAGGTAGGTTTCTGGTACGGGTTATGGCATGGAATGATTGCGCCGGTAAGTTTTATAATTTCTTTGTTCGATGCTAAAGTTGCAGTTTACGCCGTCTATAATAACGGCGCGTGGTATAATCTTGGTTTTTTGCTTGGCGTTAGCATGCCGCTTGGCGGCGGATGCTCTGCCAGCAGAAGAAAAAAGAAAGTTTGTTAAAAAATAATTCATTGCATAATTGGAAAGTTCCGATTGTCGAAATTGAAGTTATTCTGGAAATAGACGTGCGCTGTTACGATTGAATTTACGCAGAAGGTACAAACTGTTCCCAATAAGAAAAAAGCAGTAGCTTTAAGTTTTAATTGCCGCCTCACATCACTCCCCGACTATCATTTAGTTTTCAGCGATCAAATTTTATATATTACTATTAACTCAAAATCAACGTTTTAATGAGTTATTCTTATGACAAAAATGTTTTAGAATTAGTTGGGGATTTCTTAATGTCAGCGGCTTTGAAGTATGGTAATGTTAAAAGATTTGTTTCTAAATTTTGCTCTTCTAATTTCACTTAGTGTACTTAGCACTTACCTTGAAAGAGTAGTTCCCAAAGAAAAATACCCAGGTAAAATTTCTATCGGCATTCTTTTCGGAATTGTTACCGTCGTTGGCATGAGTTTCCCATATACATTTATCCCGGGAATTATTTTTGACGGCAGATCGGTAATCATCAGCGTTGAAGCATTGTTCCTTGGTCCCGTTGCTACAATTATCACATCCGTCATCGCTTTAGCATACAGAATTTATTTGGGCGGCGCGGGCGTTGTAATGGGCTCGTCCGTTATAGCCGCTTCTGCAATTATTGGACTCGTTTTTTTTCGTCTCCGGGAGAAGAAGTTTATAGATGTAAACTTGAAAATTCTTTTTCTGCTCGGCTTATCGGTTCATCTTGCAATGATATTACTTATGGTGACTCTTCCAAGCAATTATTTTTGGAGTGTTTTCGTTAAGCTTTTCGTTTCAATCATACTGATCTATGTTAGCTCGACAATCATTTTGGGCCTTCTTCTTTTAGATCAAGAAAGAAAAAATCACAGCACAAAACTTCTTGCAGATAGCGAAGAACGATTACGGTTAGCAACCGAACTGGCAGATGTGGCGGTTTGGGAATATGATTTTGCGACCAATAGCATGGCACGTTCTAATAATCATGATAGGCTTTACGGTCTTAAAAGGCAGAGAAGGTGGAGTATCGAAACATTTCTTGACGCAGTTCATCCTGATGACCGCGAATTTCCAAATAAAATAATTGAGAAATCAGTTGCACCCGGCGGTCCGAACGAATACAAATATGATTTTCGCGTGATCTACCCTGATAAGTCGATTCATTGGTTAATGGTAACGGGTCAAATTATCGAGCGCGACACGGAAGGTAAAGGAAGAATAGTCCGCGGATGTCTGTTCGATGTTACCGAACGCAAATTGACGGAACAAGCTCTGCGTTTAAACGAACAAAGAATGCGTGTTATTGTGGAAGGAACACCTCATTTATTCTTCTATACTCAAGATCAAAATGCAAACAATACTTATCTCTCTCCAACGGTTCAAAAAATTACCGGGTATTCAGTAGAACAGTGGCTCGGAAACAGAGACTGGTTTACAACAGATGCTGAGATTAATAATGAAGCTAGAAAACTGACCTATGCGCACTTGAAAGGTGAATTTAGTGATACACCTATACTGCTGGAAATCCGGCATGCCGACGGTCATCTTCTTACGCTGGAAGTTTTCGAAAACCCTATTATTGAAAATGGAAAAGTAATTGGACTGCAAGGCGTTGCTCACGATATCACCGAACGAATAAAAGCAGAACAAGAAATTAGGCTGCTCGCTCATTCACTAGAGAGTATCAGCGAATGCGTTTCCATAACTGATATAAACAACAATGTACTTTTTGTTAACGATTCATTTCTTAAGACATACGGATTTAGTAAGGAAGAATTAATTGGTAAGAATATTACTGTTGTGCAACCCAGGTCGTTATCCAATCAGGATATGCAGCAAGAGATTTTAGACAAATCAATATTAGGCGGATGGAAAGGTGAACTAACTAATAGAAGGAAAGATGGTTCTGAATTTCCCGTTTTTCTCTCTACCTCGGTAATTAAGGATGTTAAAGGAAATCCGCTGGCTCTAATAGGCGTTGCAACTGATATTACGGAGGCGAAGCGTGCGCGCGAAGATTTAATTAATGCAAAAGAGAAAGCAGAACAATCCAATGAACTCAAAACAGAGTTTCTTGCGCAAATGTCTCACGAGATTAGATCGCCAATGAATGTAACATTAAACATGGTTAACATTATCAAAGATGAACTGGATGAAAAACTTTATTCGCGACTCGCTTCATATTTCAACGGAATTGATTCTGCCGGCAGAAGACTAATCAGGACGGTCGATTTGATTTTGAATGCTTCAGAGATTCAAATAGGGAGTTACCAACCGACCTGGGATAAAGTTGATCTTAATAAGGATGTAATGAATAGCATTCTTACAGAATACTATAGCCAGGTGCAAACGGCGGGACTAAAGTTAAACTACGCTTGCGTTTTATCCGAACCGGTTGTGATTGCCGATAAATATAGTGTTCAGCAAATATTTGCCAATCTGATTGATAACGCAATAAAATATACCAATCAAGGAAGCGTAAACGTAACAATTGACATGGACGTCGAGCAAAATGTGCGTGTAGTTATTTCCGACACCGGCATTGGAATGTCTAAGGAATTTATGACGCAAATGTTCGAACCGTTTATGCAAGAAGAAAGAGGATATTCCAGACGGTACGAAGGAAATGGTTTAGGGCTATCTCTCGTTAAGAAATACTGCGAACTGAATAGAGCTGCAATTTCTGTAGAATCAAAGAAAGGTAAAGGAAGTACGTTCACATTAACGTTCTTAAGCAAGCATCCGTTTCAGCATTCGCACCGCGCGTAACACTGCATCATAAACTTTATATTTACAATACCAGTGAACTTCCGAAAACGTGGCGGATGTAATACTAATAGAGAATAAATTTTTAAGAGTAATGCTTTCTATAGTCAAAGTTCTTATTTGCAGAGAAGTATGTCTTTCATTATTTTAATTTTTGTGAAATGATTCCATTGAATTATAGTTTTAACTGCAAAAAAAATAGAACCTAGCCGAATATTAAGAGTCGCTGCCGCGATAGTTCAGCGTTTAGCAGATGATCTTAATTCTATAAGAGCGCGAGGAGAAGTTTCCCTTTTATCCCAACGTCTAAATGATGTTGTTAGGTTAACACTTCAAAGCTGAGTCATTTTTTTGATTCATTATTGTCAAAGTAATTAACCGATTCAAGTGAACCGGGGGAAGATGTAAACAAAATTCTGGCAGAAATCTTTTCTAGGTGAAAGAAGGTGCTCAATGAAATTATTCAAAAAAAGTTCAGTTGTATTGATCATTATTTCCATAGCGGTTCTCATTACGTTGTTCTTGAATCTAGTTCTCGATATTTATCCCGTTCTCAGTTTCTTTAAGTATTTGGAATACAAAAAAATTTATTGGACGATTCCTACTACGATTATTATTTTATTGGGAGCTTGGCTGCTGCATAGAATGATGAAAAAAGAAATTACTAATGAAAGAATCGAAATATTTACCGCGACGATACGAACGATGCAAGACATTCTTCAAAACTCGGCTTCTTCAATGCAGCTTCTGGTATTGGATATGAAGGATGAAGGCGTGCACGACGAAATAATAACGAAGGCGGAAAAGAATATTGATGAACTAAAGAGAGTTATTAAGGGCTTGGCTTCGGTTGAGCCGGAGACCATCGAGTTGAAGGAATTGAACCGCAATTTTTCAGTGATAAAAATTAATGAATTGCGACAAACGAGGGACGGGCTGTCGCAAGCAATCGAATGATTGAGGTATTAGAAATTCAAAGTGAACGCTTTTACTTCGTTGAAGATGTGTGTTGATTTCCAGACCAATAAAAAAAAATTATGACTACACCCTTTATCCCCAATGTTGTCAGGATAAGAATTATTGGGCTAAAGCCCTATTAGCTTTTACTTGTTCTAACCCCACGCTCTCGCCTCGTAAGCCGCAAGGCGAAGCGGGTAAGCGTGGGGTTACTAAACAAACATGTTCTCATTGGACTTTAGTCCAAAGTCTATTAACCTAAACCTGACGGCATTGCCCTTTGTCCCCTTCCTCAAATGAGGAGGGGGAGAGGTTGACTTGCCGCAGATTTATTTTATCTTGTATCCAGAAAATTACAATGATGGGAAGTTCGGCGGATGAATAATGAAAAAATTTTAGTGCTCGGGATCGGAAACGTTTTGATGGAAGACGAAGGCGCTGGCGTTGAGGTAGTCCGCAGATTGGAAAGCGAGACATTGCCTGACAACATCGATTTACTTGATGGCGGCACCGGCGGATTTCATCTTCTGGCTCAATTCCGCTACT
>JAJYMU010000234.1 GCA_021786655.1 Bacteroidota bacterium | reverse complement strand
AAGCCCGCTTATGTGCGAGCTTTTCTAAAAACTTATTATCCACCAATTTTATTTCAGAAGAATCATTTTCTTGGATTGAACAAACTTATCGGTTTCAATTCTGTAAAAGTAAACGCCGCTGGAAAGATGAAACTGATTTGAATCGAACTCAACTTTATAATTTCCGGCATTCTGCACTTGATTGACAAGCGTCGCGACCTCGCGTCCAAGTACATCGTACACTTTTAAAGTAACATAACAGGCACCTGGTAATTGATAGTTGATCACGGTTGATGGGTTGAACGGGTTCGGATAGTTTTGAGATAAAGTATATTCAACTGGTAACGAATCTTCCTTTTTGACATCCGTAAGGAAATTCAAACTCGGAAGTTTCTTTGATGTATAAAGTCTGTACTCGCCCGGCTGTAACGGTATTTGTGTAGCAACACTGGAAACACTTATGCTATCGCCGGTAAAGAATTCATACCATTTGCTAGTGGTATTTGAACTGAACGATGCGTTTTGAGTAACAACATCAAAGTTTCCGAAGATCGTAACATTCATTGACGGATCTGTAATGCTTATTGTCTTAACCGGACCGGAAGCGCTGATCGAAAAAGTATTGCTTGAAAAAGCCGGGTAATTTTTCTTCAATCTGATAAGGCCGGCAAAGACATCAAACAATTTTCTGTGATTAGCGTCTGCGTAATAATTCCACTTAAAAGGTTTTTCAGATAATCTGCCGCCTCCGCCGTCAATCGAAACATCGTAGCCTATTTCGCCCCCCATCCAAATCATTTTTGGACCGGGAACTGTAAGAAACATTGATGCACACAATTTTATTCTATCCAGTGCGGTGGAAGTATCCTTTATACTGTAGCTGCCATTTGAATTTCCGTACGTAAGATTTTTGAACATCAACCTTTCTTCGTCATGACTTTCCATATAGCCGACGAGACCCGGCTGGCTCCATCCGCGATTAACATAAGATATAGAAGAAAAATCCCAAGTACCGGGAGGTCCAGATGGCCAACCCATTGCAGCTTGTTGGTAACCCCCGTTGAGATTTCCCCAAAGCATCATTCCGTAATTTGCTAGTTCTATTTCTTCTGAGTTCGCGGCAAAATGCTCGAGGATTACGTAAGCCGTCGGAGAAACGTTCCAAATTTTGTTCGCCATCCTTTCAAGTATTTTTATTCGTGACGCATCGTAAGCAGATCCATCTCCTTTTGTATTTGTAAATCCTTTTGTAAAATCAAAACGGAAACCGTCCATTTTGTATTCGGTCAACCAATATGATGTAACACGGTCAACAAAAAATTTTGTTGCGTTACTTTCGTGGTTGAAATCATATCCCCAAGAGTAAGTTGGATTAGGAGAAACTTGGTTGAACCACGGATTGTTTGCAGCCGGTCTTGCATTGGTAGTATCCCAATACATCCGAACCATCGGACTTAAGCCGTAAGAATGGTTTAGTACAATATCCATAATAACCGCAATGCCGTACGAATGGCAAGCATCTATAAAAACTTTGAGCTGATCTTTCGTGCCGTAATATTTGTCCGGCGCAAAGTACATCATCGGATTATAGCCCCAGCTGCTGTTGCCTTCAAACTCGTTTATAGGCATCAGTTCAATTGCATTTACGCCGAGCTTCTTAAAATAGCTTAGTGTGTCTCTCAATGTAGTGTATGAATGAGTTGATACAAAGTCGCGCACGAGCAGTTCGTAAATAACTAGTTTTTCCTTGGAAGGACGCGTGAAGTTCTGAATATTCCAGTTGTACGGAGTCTGTCCGGTTTGAAGTACCGAAACAATGCTTTCAGTTTTTCCGGTTGGGTACGGTTTCAAGTTTGGATATGTTGATGATGAAATGTACTGATCGTTCCATGGGTCTAAAATTTTATCGGCGTACGGGTCTTGCACCCTGATCGTTCCATCAACTAAAAATTGGTAAGCATATTCCTGCCCTGCTGTAAGATTTGAAATTGTTGTCCACCAAATCACGCTGTCAGGTTTTGCCGCATCATGGACATATTTTTTCATGAGATAAGTAGTATCAACTTTCCAGTCGTTGAAATCTCCGAGAACGTAAACAAAATTTTTGAACGGAGCGTAAAGAGCGAGCGTAACCTTTGAATGATCGTTTTGATCGTAATTAATTCCGATTTGATTTCCAGCCGGTAACGGCGCGTCTTTAACATCGGGATTTCTGAAAATCACAAAGCTTGTTGAATCTTTTAGGTTAGCTGTATCCGCCGCAACAATTTTTACTTCGTTCCTTCCGCTAGGGTAATCATTTGCCGAATATGTAAAGTTCAAACTGTTTGTTAAGCTTTGTGCTTTTTGTGTACCATTTACAAAAAGCGTGATTGATTTTGTTTTGGTGCCAACCTCCGAAGTGCTAACTGAAATCGGGACGGTTCCTCCTTGAGAAACCAAAACCGGTGAGCGCATCAAGTCGCCGAAAGAATTGTTCACAGTCGGTGTCCTAATGATAACGGAAATCCCAGGCGTATAAAGAGGAGCGAAAATATCCTTTCCTCCAACATCACGTCCGGTTCTGCTTCCAGTTGCATCTCTAAAAACAAAAGCTAATTTTAAAATATGAACTGAAGATGGGATTGAACCAAGGTTTTGATGATTATTACTATAGTATATCCTCGGTCTCCCAATAACAAGATGATAATGATCCGCGCTGTCGCGAGTTAACTTTATGTCGGGGTAGTTTGTGCCCCATGGCGCCATAACATATTTCCAATCAGAACCACTAGAGCTAAGATTTGTAATTACTCCGGTATGAGCGTACACATCCCCTGTAAAACCCATTAACCCGGCATCGCCTTTAGTTGCATCAAAGTAGATTATAATCGAATCGTTTTCAGTTGCAAATAAAGGAGTGGTTGTAACAGGTGATTGAGCAAACAAACTTGCGGCAAAACAGAGGATCAAAAATGCAAATCGTAATTTCATGGAAATTCCAGTTAAAGAAAGAAAAGCAATTTTTCAAAACTTGGATGGCAATTTAGACTTTGCTCAACTGCTAATCAAGGAATTCCCACGCCACACCTAAGCGGAGACCGCGTGATTGCTTTGGATAATACGGTGAAATGAAATAATTGGCATTTAAAAGATTTTCGAAAACGAGGTAAATAATTGCGGAGTTCTGAATGTGTCCGGCTAAAAAGAAATCGATTTGGAATGACGGTGTTATCTGAGAATTTGATATTAGAGACGCCGCATGTGTCGATGGATCATAAGTATAATTTGATACAATGCTTTTTTCGAAATCAATGGATGTATAATCTTGGTCGCCAACCGAGTAATAATTAATTCCGGTCTTCAATTTCAAATTGCGGTTGAACAGTGTATCCACATAATAAACGCCGCCGCTGGAAGTGAATAGGGGTAATTTGTAATCATGTCGGCTCTGATCGTTGAAGTAAAAGCTTGTGTTTGTGCTGAGGAGAATTTTCCAAATCCTAAAGTCGAGGTTCAAGTTAATTCCTTGCAATGATAAATCTTTCATGGTAAAGTAAATTGCGCGGCTAGTTATGGCTGAATCTTCCTTGAGAGCAGCGGAAAAAAGAGAGTTTGAAGCCGCTTGGTTGAAAATACCAAGTCCGGCTTTTACGAATTTGTTACGGTACTCTGCACGAAGTTCAAACGATGTGATTTTTTGTTTGTCAAGAGCAACACCTGGAAGAACAAATTGTTCTTCAAAAACGCTGCGGGGTTTTTCATACGAAGAAACCGTGCCGAATAATTTTATTGAGTTCTCTAAATCAACAGTTGCAAATGCCCCGGCGCCGAAATAATTATTTCCACCTAATCTCAAGTACTTTGCAAAAACGGATGGTTTGAATGAGTTGTCAAAAATATTCAGTCCCGCGATACCGGCTACTGATGCGTAGTTCCTATTGAAATCATTGGGTAAAAGGGGCGATGAATAATTCACCCGTTCAATGTTGGCAATCGACGTAAGGTTGAAAAGATCACTTCTAAAATCTTGACGAAGATTAGCGCCTAGTACTTTACTTTCATTGTTATCAATAATTACCGAGGCATTGCTTTGTAGATTAGTGTAATCCTCGTTCTGTCTGAACTCGGTTAAGTTTGTTTGATAATAAATACTCAAATCCGTGAATGAGTTGTTCAGAAAATTTCCTAGCAGACTCAGACTAAAATCATGTCCCGAAACTTTCTGATATCGATTCGTGTAGCTTGCCGGTGCAAGGCGTTGGTCGTACAAGACGCTACTTATTGGGGAATTGGGATAATTGTTACCGATCGCGTTAATGTCGACTCCACCATTCAACTGCACAATACTTTTGAAATATCTGTAGTTAGCAATTATGTTTACAGAATTTGAAAGCAAGTAATCCGCTCTTGCTGTTGCGCCCCAGTTGCTTAAATCGGTATTCGAGAATGCGCCGTATGTGCTTTGATTTGTGATTTCGAAATACGTGTTGAGTTTGTGATACGGCATTATACTGAATGTTCCGTCTATTAGTCCTTCCGTATTCGAGGCCTGATAGAACTTAATTCTTGAATAAGGCTTGTTAATATTGGGTATCCGCGGTATTAGGTTTACCGACACAGAGTTGTTCTGACTTCCGAAAAGGAATCCTAACGGTAGCGGAATGATCTCTAAAGAACCGATACTTTCCGATTGAAACAAATTGAGATCAAATGAATTTGTAAGCCGATTGTTAATAGAAATACCGTTAGAAAGAAATGCTACATTTCCAAATCCTTGTCCGTAAAGAAGTACTTCGTTGGGTTGACCGATTGTGCCAAGGTCTCTCATGAATCCAAACGGAAAATTTCTGAACCAATCGCCGGCGTAACGGTAGTCAAGTTCACCCAGATTGTTTCTTGTGTAAACCGTGCTCGCAGAATTTTCTATCATTAATTTTTGAAAGTGTATCGGCTGCAGTAATTCTTTTTTTGGTGCGCCTGCAGTTGAATCACGCGACGTCTTGAGAATACTTCTGGAAGTATCTGCCGATTGATTTGCCGTAACCTGGTATGTGAAAAAATTCTCTGCCCATAGATTAACTTGGAGATAAAAAATTAAAAAAATTGATATGAAGAGGAAAATTTTTTTCACGGCAGCATAAAAAGTTTATTGCAAAATAGTTTTAAAATGTCATCTTTCAAAAATAAGAACCCAAGTTTTACCCCTAAATTTATTGATTCATCGGGGGGTTCCAATATAAATCAAAATGTTGATTAAGAAGACAAAAACTGTTTGTTTTCAATTAAAAAAATACTAAATTTCAATTGAATTTTAACTCACAAAACGAAGGGGTAACACAATGCCGATGACAAAGAGTCAAGTAATGACCTATATGGCAAAGAAATCCGGTCTAAGCAAAAAAGCTACCGGAGAATTTATTCAGGAATTAGTCGTACTCGCTTACAAAGAGGCCAAGAAAGGATTTGTCATTCCAGGTCTTGGAAAACTTGTTCTTGTTGATAGAAAAGCAAGAATGGGAAGAAACCCGAAAACCGGCGAGACGATTCAGATCCCGGCAAAGAAAGTTGTTAAGTTCAGAATAGCAAAACAAGCCAAAGACGCGATACTTATCTACAAGAAATAATTATAGAAATAAAAAAGCCCCGCTAACATGGGGCTTTTTGTTTAATTTTTCTTCTCCGTTTTCATTTTCTCCAGCAGATCGTCATACAATGTCTGTGGTATATTCTTAAGAATTAATTTTAGCAGATTTTTGTAGCCCGCAGAGTGTATGTAAATTCCAATTGTTTCGTCAGAAACCGAATCATGTAAGTAAATTGCCCTCGAAGGGTAACCGCTGAAAATACCGCCGCTGATTTTATCAATGTCTATAAGTCTAATCTCCACATTTATTTTTCTCAGAAAAAAATTCGAGCAGATCATCTTTTCATTATCGGCAGAAATCTTAAATGGGAATAACTTATACGTTTTAGCGTAGTATTTATTAAGCGAAATGATGATGACGAGATTTATAAGTATGAAAAAAACGGCATACCAATGCTGCGGCAGTTGCACAACAGATTCTATCAAGTAGATCAAAAGAAAAAAAGTTATTGGAATATTTCCATAGCGATAGAGTATCTTTGCAAAGAGATTGTATCTGTAAGTTGTCATTTTAACCGGTTATGTTATTCTAAAATTACAAAAAGAAATTGTTAAAATTTATTTGCTGAACTGTTTTTGCAGTTCTTGTGTTGTTGAATAATACCTGGCAATTTCTTGTAATCCCATTTGAGTTGTTTAACTGTTGCGTTATCCATGAACAATTTGGAATAAATATGTATGACTTACTTGTAATAGGAGCCGGTCCGGCAGGAATAAGCATGGCTGCAGAAGCTTGCCATGCCGGAATCGATCCGTCAAAAATTTTGTTGGTTGAAAAAGCGGAAGAACATTCCTTCTCGATCAAGAAATATTATCCCGATTCGAAAATTGTTGCTGCAAACTATAAAGGATTCGAAGCAAAATGTACCGGGGTAATGTGCATTCCGGATTTAACCAAGCACGAAACGATTTCCTATTTGGACAAAGCTATTATTGAGAATAGTCTCACCGTGCGTTACGGAGAAACGGTATGGAAGCTTCATCAGAACGAGGACAAAACGTTTGTCGTTTACACCGACAAGGGAACATACAAATCTAAAATCGTGACTATCGCAATTGGAATTCTCGGCAAACCGAATAAGCCGGAGTATAAAATTCCTACAACGCTTAGAGACAAAGCTTTGTTCGACATTACTTTGGTAGAAATCAAAAACGCGAACGTTCTTGTAGTCGGCGGCGGCGATTCGGCTTCCGAGTATTGTCAATATTTAGCGCAGAACGGAAATGCCGTAACGCTAAGTTACCGCAAAAAAGATTTTTCTAGGATGAATGAAATTAACCGGGAGAGTTTGCTTGAGCTCGAACGCGAAAGCAAAGTTGAAATTCTGCGCGAGTCCGAAATTGTTTCTTTGGAAGACAAAGATGGTAAACCGCTGGTTAAATTTCTGGAAAATAAATTCCCGGAAATGAATTTCGATTTTGTGGTTTATGCATTGGGCGGATCAACACCGAACAATTTTCTGAAGATGATCGGTATTGAGTTCGATGGCAAGGAACCGATACTGAAAGAACATTACGAAACATCCGTTCAAGGGATGTTTTTATTGGGCGATCTTACTGCCGGAACAAAAGGCGGTTCGATCATCTGGGCATTTAATTCCGCCAACTTTGCGATGAAGAAAATCTGCAAAGATTATCTACAGTGTGAAATCTAAAACTATCCTTTGTGAAAATGGGAAATCAAAACAAAACATATTCATTGTCGAAAGAAAAAATAAAAGTCCTTTTGCTGGAAGGACCTCATGAAAATGCGTTGAATCATTTTCGTGTTAACGATTACACGAATGTTGAATACGTCAAAGGCTCGCCGGAGAAAGAAGAACTGAAAAAGATAATCCGGGATGTGCACCTCATCGGAATCAGATCCCGTACAAATCTAACGGAAGACGTTCTTTCACACGCAAAAAAACTTATTGCGATTGGCTGCTACAGCATTGGTACAAATCAAGTTGATCTTCAAGCGGCAAAATTAAACGGCATACCCGTCTTCAACGCGCCGTTCTCCAACACTCGGTCGGTAGCGGAACTCGTAGTCAGTGAGGCAATTTTATTGATCAGAGGGATTCCCGAAAAAAATCATTTGGCTCATCTTGGCAAATGGCAGAAGGACGCATCGAATTCTTTTGAAGTGAGGGGAAAAAACATTGGTATTGTTGGCTATGGCCACATCGGTTCGCAAGTTTCCATTCTTGCCGAAAGCCTCGGAATGAATGTTTACTATTACGACATCGTTAAGAAATTAAATCTTGGCAATGCAAAATCATGCGACCGTTTGGAAGAGCTGCTTCGGGTTTCGGATATTGTAACGCTTCATGTTCCCGAAACGGAATTAACGAAGAATATGATTTCCGCCGATCAGCTGAAACTTATGAAGAAGGGTTCATACTTGATTAACTATTCGCGGGGCAGCGTAGTTGATTTGGATGATTTGGCTTCGGCGCTGGAAGAGAAACATCTTTTCGGCGCAGCGATCGATGTTTATCCCGAAGAACCGTCATCCAACAAAGAACCGTTCAAAAACGTTCTGCAGAAATTTCCGAATGTAATTTTAACTCCGCACATCGGCGGCAGTACTTTGGAAGCTCAAGCCAACATTGCAGTGGAAGTTTCTGAGAAGCTTGTGAATTACTGCGACATTGGTTCTACCATTGGCGCGACAAACTTTGTAGAAATATCTTTAACTCCGAATCTTGATAAGCAGCGGTACATGCATATTCATAAGAATCAACCGGGAGTGATGAATAAAATCACGAGGGTTTTTACATCGCGGAAATTGAACATCGCTGCTGAATATCTGCAGACCGATCCGTTTATCGGATATGTAATAATTGATATTGATGGTAAAGAAGATTCAAAAGAAATTTTGAGCGAGTTGAAATCGATTCCGGGAACAATCAAAGCGCGGGTATTGATTTAAGTCCTTGCCAAATCAGAAATCGCAATTCATTCCACAATTATTTATGAACCCATTCTTACTATCTCTTCGAACTCATCTTTGGTGACGGGCATAACCGACAAACGACTGCCGCGCTGAATCAGTTTCATCTTATGCAACTTCTTGTTTGCTTTTATTGCATCAAGTGTTACCGGTTCTGAAAATTTC
>JAJYMU010000133.1 GCA_021786655.1 Bacteroidota bacterium | reverse complement strand
ACGCCGACCGACATAACGCTCTATCAAAATTATCCGAATCCGTTCAACTCAACCACAAGTATAAATTATTATCTGCCGCAGAGCGGTCAAGTTTCGATAAAACTGTACGACATTTTGGGGAGGGAAATTTCAACTTTGGTAAACGACATTCAAGACGCCGGATTTCATAGAGTTCCATTTGCCAGCGAGAGCAGACATCTTGCTTCGGGAGTTTATTTTTATCAAATGATTTCCGGAAACTTTTCTCAAACGAAGAAGATGATAGTCTTAAAGTGATTCTTATTTTCTGGCAGCTAGTAGGTCGAGATTAATCTCGACCTACAACGTAAATTTATTTTTGCTTTCCTTTAAACACCAAGGTGATGTTAACAATTTCCGGACGGCTGCCGGTTCTGATCGGCGGTCCCCATCCACCTACGCCGCATGAAACGTAGTAGTGAGTATTTCCTTTAATCATGTATCCCCAGCCGAGCTCGTAAATTTTAGAAATCAAAAAATTCATCGGCCAGAGCTGACCGTTGTGCGTATGACCAGAGAGTTGCAGATCGATTCCGTTTTCAAATGCCTCGTTGAGTTTAAACGGCTCATGGTCCATCATAATCAATGGGAAAGAATGATCTACGCCATTCAGAAGTTCTTTGAGATCCTTTCTTTGCTTGTGCGCAAATTGTCTAATCGCTATATCCTCGCGACCGATTAGATAAAAAGCATTATCAATTTTTATTACGCTGTCGCGCAGCATTTTTATTCCGTGGGAAGTTAGGTAGTTGCACGCCGCATCAACGCCTCCAATGTATTCGTGGTTGCCGGTAACGGCATAAACGCCGTACTTGGATTTGAAAGATTCTAGAAGATGCCCCATGTTGTCGCGCAGAACTGGTCCGATGTCCTCGTCTATAATATCTCCGGGAAGAAGAACAATGTCGGGATTCAGCGCGTTAATTTTATCAACAACTTTTTCAAGAAACGAGCTATCGAGAATCGTTCCGAGATGAATGTCGGAGGCCATCGCAATGTTCAACGATTTCAAATTGCCTGCGCTTTTCTTAATCGGAATTCTGTAGTGTTGAACAACAATCATTTTTGTGTTTATGTATCCGCCGGCCACGGTAATAAAAACGAAAAGTATTATCACCAGCGCGGTAAAACGTTTTGTCTTTTCGGGATTCTTAGAAATAATTTCCGGAAAGAACGGAACGAAATGATTCATTAAGCGCAGAAGATCAAGTGCCACAAGAGAAAGGAAAAAGTAGAACATGAATGCAATCCAGAATGAACCGATCCAAATCAAAACCGTGCTGATAATAGATGGAAAAGCTCTTTCAAGAAATCTTCCGGCAATGTATGATACGACAACAAAGATCGATACAACAAGGAAAAAAGTTTTGTGTTCGGGCGAAACGATCGAGAGCCCGCGACGTATAATGTAGTAGTTAATGAGACCATAAAGCGCGAATACAATTCCAAAGAACGTTAGCATTTGAGGCCACTTCATAATTATTCTTAATATCTTTCAGTAAAATTATTTATAAAACAATTCTTTGGCTAATAAAGTTTAAAGATCATGATAGAAATTTAGTCGATGTGTTTGGCTAACCGTTCCTTTTGCGAATTGCGTGGTTATAGATTTGAATGTATTTCTCCGCGGACTTCTGCCACGAGAAATCTTTCTTCATGCCGTTAAGCTGAATTTTCTTCCACACATCTTTCAAATGAAAATCATGTATCGCGCGCTGAACGCTGAGCAGAAGAGCGTGAGAAGAATATTCTACAAAAGAATATCCGGTTCCGGTTTCTTTGCCTTGTTCGAGAAATTCATTCCAATCTTGAACGGTGTCCGCAAGTCCGCCGGTTTTACGCACAACGGGGACGGTGCCGTAGCGCAGAGAATACATTTGATTCAAGCCGCACGGTTCAAAACGCGACGGCATCAAAAAAATATCGGCAGCGGCTTCAATCATGTGAGAAAGCTCGTTGTTGAAACCGAGATAAACCGAAATTTTTTCCGGATAGCGAACTGCGATCTGCTGAAAAAGATCTTCATACTTCTGTAAGCCGCTTCCGAGAACAATCCATTGCGCGTCCAATTCCATAAGCTGATTTATCCCGTAAACAAAAATATCGAGACCCTTCTGGTCAACCAGGCGCGAAATAATTCCGATCAAAGGAACGTTTTCGTTGTAGGGAATTCCCAGTCTCTCCAGCAAAGTTTTCTTGTTTTTTATTTTATCGGATAAATTTTCACATGTGAAGTTGTAAGGAATAAATCTGTCGGTCTCGGGATTCCAAACATTGTAATCTATACCGTTCAGAATTCCAAAAAAATCGTCTTTGCGTGAGGCAAGAAAAATTTGCATCCCAGCGCCGTATTCTTCCGTCAATAACTCCTTAGCGTAAGTTTCGCTTACGGTATTAACGGCATCGGAAACAAGTATTGCTGTTTTTAAAAAATTTACATTGCCATAATACTCGCCCAATCCGCCCGTCTGATAATGCTCGTATTTTATTTCTGCTTTCTCAAAAGCTTCTTTCGAAAAAATCCCCTGATAAGCTACGTTGTGAATTGTAAAAACGGTTGCAGTTTTATCGAACAATTTATCCCAGCCGTAATTTTCTTTTAGATGAATCGGCAGCATGCCGGTTTGCCAATCATTGCAGTGAATTATATCCGGTGCCCAAGCGATGCGTTGAAGAATTTCGATCACGCCTTTGGAAAATAAAATGAACCGCTCGTCTTCATCCCAATCGGTTGTGTAAATTCTGAAACGGTGAAAGTAGTGGGGGCAATCGACAAAAAATATTTCAACATTCGAATCCGGCAACATTGCGGTGTGCACGTGAACTTGGTAAACGTGACCGTCAACGCGGATAGGAATTGAACCGATGTCCCATTCGTAATGAAGTCCATATTCAGCCTCGCCAAACGTATTGTATTTCGGCATAAAAACTTTTACTTCGTGACCAAGCTTCGAAAGTTCGATCGGCAAAGCGCCGGCTACATCGCCAAGACCGCCGGTCTTGGCGTATGGGAACACTTCACTTGCAACGTATGCAATTTTCATTTACTGAGTTGATTGTGGAAAAACAGTGATGCAAAAATAGTGAAAAATATTAAATGGTTGGCCACGGGATTTTACTTAAACGATTTTTACTCTCACGTCCACCGCGTAGTATTTGTTGTCTCCGCCGATAATTAGAGGGTTCAGATCAAACTCGGTAATGTTTTTGTTTTCGATCATCATCACCGCGCAAGCTTTAATAATGCGTTTAAGCTCCTTTATATCTGCCGGGTTTTCACCGCGAACACCGTGCAATATTTTTCCAATGTTGGTTAAGTTAATCATGTCGTCTATGTCGCGATTGGAGAGATAACACGATTTAATCGCGTTGTCGTTGAACACTTCAACATATTTTCCGCCTGAACCGAACATAATGATTGGACCAAACGATGGATCGCGGAATCCTCCGATGAGCAATTCATGTTTCGGTTTTACAAATTGCTGAACAAGAAATTTTTCAACTTCAAAACCGGCATCGGCAAAACTTTTTGTAATTTCTTTTGCCGCGCGGCGAAGCTTGGATTTGTTTTTAATGTTTAGTTTTACCGCGCTCAGTTCCGATTTGTGAATTACATTGCGGTTGACACCTTTCAGAACCAGCGGGAAGAAATTTTGGCTTACCTTTTCAAGACCGCTTGCGTTGACAAGTTTACTTTTAATCAGCGGTAAATCGTATTTCCTAGAAAGCGATTCAATTTCCACTGGAGAAATGAAACCGCTCTCAAAATTATTTTTTCGCTGCTTTAAATTCAGAAGTTTCGTGTATTCGCTGTGACGCGACCGCAACTTTTCTTTTGATGATGCATGAAACAACATGTTTGCTAAAACTTCGGCAGGCACTTCGGGATTTCTAAACACGGGAATTTTCTGAACGGATTCTTTCCTGTACTTTTCCCAAAACTCAGGCAGAGGCATCGCAACTTGTAAAATCGGCTTGTCGCATTGAACCGAATAAACACTCTCGATAACCTCGAACGGTGAAACCATAACCGGTTCAACGAAAATAGAAATCACCGCATCAACATTTTCATCTGCCGCCACTATCTCGTTTACTCTCTTGAAAATTTCCGATGTTCCTCCCGGAAGCAGGTCAACAGGATTTTCAACACTTCCTTCCGGATGAACGATTTCGCGCAATTGTTTTTTTGTCTCGTCTCCAAGTTTTGCAAGAACAAGTTTTTCTTTTTCCAAAGCATCAACGCAAAGAATTGCCGGACCGCCGGCATTCGTAACCACCGCGACACGATTGCCTTTTGGCATTTTGAAATTTTCAAATCCATTCGCTGTATTAAAAAGTTCTTTCAAGTCATCTGCGCGGATAATCCCAAATTGATCGAGCAGAGCATCAACAACTTTATCTTTTCCGCTTAAAGCGCCGGTATGAGATGAAGCAGCTTTCATTCCGCTTTCGGTTCTTCCCGCTTTAAGGATAATTACCGGTTTTGTAATCGTGCCGGTAATAAATTGACGAATGAATTCTTCTCCGTTCTCAAAGCTTTCCAAGTAGAACGTCAGTGTTTTTATTTTGCCGTCGTTTTGCCAGAAGTGCAGAATGTCGGTTTCGTTTACATCTGCCTTGTTGCCAACGCTTATAAAGTGAGCAAATTTTATATCTGTTTCGCGCAGCGAGTTTAGAACTGCCGCGCCAAGCGCACCGCTCTGAGACAAAAATCCTGTAGTTCCCGTCTCCGGTTTTTCTGCGACAAAGGTTGCGTTAAGCTTTATTTCATTGAGCGTATTGATAACGCCCATGCAGTTTGGACCAACCATTCTTGCGTTCGAACTTTTGATTTTCTGCAAAATTCGGTTTTCTATTTCTTCACCTTCTCTTCCAATCTCCTTGAAACCCGCGGTTATTAGTACAATTGATTTTACATCTTTCGCTAAAAGCGAATCGATGGAGTCTTCCGCAAATTGTTTCGGTACCACAACAATAGCAATGCCAATTGTATCCGTAATCTCTTCAACCGAATGAAAACACTTGTAGCCAAGAATTTCTTCAGCTTTGGGATTAACGGGGAAAACTTTTCCCGTGTAACCGTAAACCTTAATTGTTTTAAGAATTTCGTAACCGATGCTTTTTTCTTTTGTGGATGCGCCGACTAAGCAGACGGATTTTGGATAGAAGAAATTTTGAAGCGAATTCATGCTCGCCCGGAATTAGTTTCAATACAAAAATAAAGATTCGTCATGCAAGAAACCTAAATAGAAAATTTGCCTTCTTGAAGTAACCGAACTATATTCAATCAGCCAAAATGAGAAAAACAGCCACGAGAAAAAATCTTATTTTATCCCCATGAAGAAAATCACTTTTATAATTCACGGCAAACATCTACGCAAACACAAGATTGAATACGAAGCCGGAAAATTTCTTGGCAAAGAATTCGACCCCGCGTTTTTTATAACTAAATCCAGCCGAGCTGCCGAAGAGTTGGCAGAAAAAACGGTGAGAATCGGAACGGACTATTTGATAGCTGTCGGAGGCGACGGAACGATGAGCGAAGTTGTGAATGGAATCATGCGCGTTCCGAAATCCGAAAGAGAAAATCTGATTGTCGGATTACTTCCCGTGGGCAGCGGAAACGATTTTGCGCGGTCGCTAAAACTTTCAAGCGAAATTCAGAACCTTCAAGAGCTCATTAGAAACAATAAAATTATTCAGCTTGATATCGGAAAGCTCGAATACAAATCTTTGGCTAACGAAAACAAAGTACATTTTTTTGACAATATAACAGATGTCGGTCTCGGCGCCGAAGTTGCCAAACGCGTTAACGAAGGAAACAAAACTTACGGACCGAACCTTGCATTCTTCACCGCAACGATCACAAGTTTTCTGCGCTACAAACGGAAGAAAATAAAAATCACTTCGCGCGAGTTTAACTACGAAGGCAATGTTTTGATTTTAGCGCTGGCAAACGCACGTTACTTCGGTAGCGGCATTTGCATAGCGCCACACGCAAAAATAAACGACGGAAGGATTGCCGTGACATTAGCAGGCAATGTAAGTTTGCTTGATTACCTGAAGAATCTATCCAAGATTAGAAAAGGAGAGTTCGTTAACCTTGCCGAGATGCATTACAAAGAAGTTGGAAACTGTCTTGTTGAACCGATCGGTGAACCGTGTTTAATAGAAGCCGACGGAGAGATGATCGGTAAAATTCCGCTCAAAGTCTCGATGCTTCACAAGGAGTTGAAATTTTTATCGGCTGTAAGCGAGTAAACTAAAAAATCATTTGCAGCGAATAACCTCACTTGGTTTGGAAACACCAACTTCGTTAAACGATTCAATTGCGAAATAATATTCTTGCCCGACGTTTAGCGCGCGCAACTCCAACTTGTTTCCAGAATCCGCCCACACCTGGTAAGTCTGATAAAGTTTATCCTTTCCGATTCCCCAAAGAATATTGTAACCGACGGCTCCTTCAACCTTGTTCCATGTTATGAAGCAGTTGCGTTCGTCTTTGTCGCGTACGGCGGTTAAGTTGGTTGGTGTTTGCGGACCATCGCCCGGCGCGTTTCCAAAAATTCTTATGTCACTTACCGCAAGATTCGGCGTGGGCATATAAACATTTTCGTATTTGATGTAGCGTGCCGTTACCGCTTTCGGCAATTCGAAATAACCATTTGGGCGATCTTGTTTTACCTTTGAGAGATCAACGATCGGTTTCCAATTCTCTCCATCAACGGAAGAATAAAACTTATATTGAGTGTAAACGTGTGAAGAATCGTTATCGTAAAGATTCGATTTGTAATCAACAAAATGAATTTGAAGCGCTCGCACCTCGCATTTTTCTTTCAAATCAATTTTGAGCCATTCGCCGGCTTTGTTGTTTTGTGCAACCCAAAAGCTGCGCGGGTTTTCATCGGTTACGCTCGCAACGCGAAATGTATCCAGAACCGAAGAAGCGCTCACCGGTTTTTTATATGAAAGCAGCATCCATCCGGTGAACAAGTCGTCTTTGTTTGTAAGCTTTCCTTTCGGCAAATAGTGTGGAAAATCTCCAAAGCGTGTGTTCGCGTAAAGCAAATCGTCTTTATCAAAGAACGCAGGAAACATTACGATGCGCCGCTCAAAGTTCCAGTTGATTGCAATCCATGCCGTGCCGGTGTTCCAATAGTTTCCGTAGTTATCTTTAAAAGTATTTCCATGTCCGGCGCCGGTCATAAATCCGCCGGGTTTGTATGAGATCGGATTGTTCGGCGCATATTTAAACGGACCAAGCGGATCGCTGCCGATGTAAGTTCCGTTAGCGTAAACATTGTATTCGGTTCCGGGTGCGGCGTATTGCAAATAATATTTTCCGTTGTGCTTCGTCATCCATGCGCCTTCAATAAACGGTTTGATTGTTGACGTGTGGTTGGGACCGAAACGTTCCCAGCCATGCTGATCCGGGTGCAGATAAAGAAGTTTTTTGATTTCGCCTTTGTAAATCAATTTTTGTTGGTGATCAAGCTCGCGTCCGTATATTGGATGAACATTCGATGAACCCCAATACATGAACCAGCGGTCTGTATCGTCGTCGTGGAAAATTGCCGGATCCCACGGACCAATTGTGTCCGGCAGCAACGGCATCCACCGGTTGAAATATTTCAGCTTGCCTTTTTTCGGTTCAGTGGAAAAGTAAATTGGGCGCTGCTGAAATGTAGATTGAAAAAGGTAAAGTGTATCACGCACAGATAACGCTGCCTGCGCGCAGATATCTTCTGCCGGCCATTTGTTAGGCTCAATAAATTTCCAATTGACTAAATCTTTTGAGTGCCAGTAACCGCCGGAAATGGTAACGAACAAAAAATATTCTCCGTTGTGATTTACTATTACCGGGTCTGCACCGCTTCGATACGATATTTTATCGTTGATCTGTTCCCAATTGTATCGGTAGTTGATATCAACCGGATTGCAGTAAGTTTTCTGATTAATCTCCTGTGCGAGAATTGCATATGGCAACAAAAGGATGAAGAAAAAGTTTGAAAGCAAAGAATGTTTCATGTCGTTCACTATTTTTTAATGTTTAGCAAAATCGGCAGACTTTGATATGTAAGCATCAACTCGCGGATCTTTTTCGTCCATGGCGGCTCTCCGTTCGAAATTTCCATGGCAAAGTCAAAATATAAATACAGATTAGCAAGAAAGAAAAATTAAGGAGCGGCGGAAGGAAGCAAATCGGGGCAAAATCTACAAACGTCTTACATTTTATATTTGACTTACGTTTCAATTTTTTCTAACTTTGCTTTGAACGAAAGACGGAAAGGAGTTGAAAATGGAAGTAGGTTTTGTTACGTCAAAAGGGCAGCTGGTAATTCCTTCAAAAATGAGGCGCCGGTTTGGGATTAAACCCGGAACCCGCGTGAATTTTTTTGAAGAGGAAGATGGAATAAAAATAATTCCAATTACGGCGGAGCTGATAGATGCAAATAAAGGTTTTATGAAAACAGGTGGAAAACTACTCAAAGCTCTAATGGAAGAAAAAAAGAAAGAGCGTGAGCTATGAAAAAATATGTACTGGACAGTTATGCCTTGATAGCTTACGCCGAAGGCGAGAAAGGAGTTGACGCAGTAGCAGAGTTGTTAAAAGACTCACTGCATGAAAAAGCAGAAATATATCTTTGCGTAATTAACTGGGGCGAAATGTATTACATCGCATTGCGGGAAGGCGGAAAGGAAAGAGCGGAACTTTACAAAAACACTTTTGCTCGTTACCCAATTATA
>JAJYMU010000016.1 GCA_021786655.1 Bacteroidota bacterium | reverse complement strand
TTTGTTCATCGGGGTGGAATTAAAACCGGAAGCTAAAGGCGCAAGAAGATTCTGCGAAGCTTTGATGACGAAAGGAATTTTGTGCAAAGAGACTCACGAAAACGTAATTAGATTTGCACCTCCGCTCGTTATAAAGAAGGAAGAAATTGATTGGGCTTTAACTCGCATTAGACAAGTTTTAACGATGGATTAAACCCAAAAAATTCATTAGAGAAGGGCAAATTTTTCTAATGAAAAATTTGGGTTAAACGTTTTGATGAGACAAAAAAATCCCGCTTCGGCGGGATTTTTAATTTCTGGATGGCGCGTTGAGCCACTGATCAATTGTTATTTTGAGGAAGTGAATGTTAATTGGTTTAGCAATGTAATCATCCATCCCGGAGGCAAGACATCTTTCTCTGTCCTTCATACTTGAATGAGCGGTAACGGCAATTATCGGAACTTTAGAAAATTGACCAGCGAGATCACGAATTTTTTTTGTGGCGGTTATTCCGTCCATGTCGGTCATCTCCACATCCATCAAAACCACATTGAAGGTTCCGGTTTTAACAGCATCAATCGCTTCTTGACCGCTTGAAACGGCTTCTACGTCGTAACCGACCTCGCGCAAAATTTTTACTTCGAGATTCTGACTAATAGGATTATCTTCAACAAGCAATACTCTCTTCCTCGATACAAAATCTATTTTAGCGGCTCGTTCCGCTGTAGCCTCTGAAGCAGTTTGCAATGCCGGTTCCTCTTCTTTGCCAGCACCGGATTCATCCATACCACCAATTTCAGCCCCGGGAAATAGTTTCAATCTAACGGTAAATGTGAACTTGCTGCCAAAACCGATTTTGCTTTCAACATTTATTTCACCGTGCATCAGCCGTACAAATTCCTTCGATATAACCAGTCCAAGTCCAGTTCCCTCTTTGCTGCCTTTCTTGCTTTTAACCTGAACGTAAGGTTCAAACAACATGGAGAGTTTATCGCTCGGTATTCCCTGACCGGTATCTTCAATGGTGGTTGTTATCTCTACAAACGAGCTTGATGACACTTTCTCTTTAACAGTGACGCTTATCTTACCATGATCTGTGTATTTTGCGGCATTACTGAGAAGGTTAATTATTATTTGGCGGTAACGTGTCGGGTCGCCGAAAACTTTAACCGGGATTTTCTCATCGATGAATTTTTCCACCAGAAGCCCTTTTGATCTTACAGCAGGAGTAATAATTGAAAGCGCTTTCTCAACTTCCTCTTTTACGCTGAACTCAACTTCATCAAGATCCATTCTTCCGGCTTCAATCTTGGAAATATCCAAAATATTGTTGATGATATCGAGCAATGATTCCGATGCAACTCTAGCGTCGCGTGCAAAGTTCTTAAGCTCTGCATCGTCTTCGATCATATCGTTTTCAATCAGCGTTAGAAATCCCATGATGGAATTCATCGGGGTCCGGACTTCGTGACTCATGTTGGCGAGAAATCTCGACTTGAAACTGCTTTCCTGCTGGGCTTTGCTTGCTGCAGTAACAGCTTTCATTTTTTCGATGCGCAGTGCATCGAGCGCTTTTTGTTTTTCTGTTTCCGCCTGAATCTGCTGAGTTATATCCTGCAGACTTCCTTCGTAAAGAAGAATCGGTTCTTCTTCATTAGAGCGGACATTAACGCGCACAATCAACTCCGAACCATCTTTTCTTTTCAGAGATACTCTGTAATTTCTAACCTTACCTTGTTTTTCCAAAAGCTTATTTAGAAGTTCCCAATCACCCTTTCTTTTGAAGACGTCATCAGCAATTACAAGTTTTCTCATCTCATCTTCATTGGAGTAACCGAGCATCTTTACAATAGACGGGTTAAGGGTTAAAAATTTTCCTTCTTCATTAAATTGAAAAATTCCTTCGGCAGAGTTTTCAAAAATATTTCTAAATTTTTTCTCAGAGGTGGAAACTTCGAAATTTTTTATTACAGCTTCCTGTCTTAATCTATAATTCATGTAGCTGGCAACAATAGCCATTACGCTAATTACCAAAACTAAAACTACAGATTCCAGCATGTTGGGAAGCAGAAAGATTACTTTGTTGTTGAAAATAATAGAGACAGCAAAAACAACATTATAGTAGATAGCAACAATTATTTGATTGGCAACATCCCAGCTTAAAAACAAGGCAGCAGTAAATATCAGCAAACTAATTATGTACGAGTTGAAGATTAGCGTTTTCGGGATCAGGAAAATCATCACACCGAAAGAACAAATAATCGAAAGCAACAGAATATGAATAAGAATAACCGGATGCTTCTTCCCGAATGATGTATTGGAAATAACCAGCAGTCCAAAGGCAATTATAATAGCGGATAATCTCGATAAGTAGATTTCCAAACTGTGGTTTGCAAAGTACCGGACCTCAAAAATCAACGCAACCAAGCCGGCAACAGCAGTAAATTTAGCCAGTGCCTGAAAAGGTGCATTTAAACTTTTCTTGCTCTCCTCTTTAAAAAATTGGAAACTTCTTTCTTCAAGAGTATTTCTTAAATGAGTATCAGTCGTGGCTTTCTCGCTTCAGTTTTCAACAACATTATTTTTTGATGTGACAGAATATACAACAAGGCGACATAACTTTATGTGATTAAAATTAACTCGCAATTATCATTATTTTTTCAGAGCTTAAATAAAGAAATTTGCATAAATAATCAATCTTTCTTTAGAGTTATGCGGGACAAAAATGGCAGAGTTCCTTTATCAAATTGATGTAAGTGTGTTTTACTTTATAAATCACACAATCTCGAACCCACTATTCGACAAATTTTTTCCTTTTGTTACCGATGTGAAGCATTGGTACATAACTTATATTGTTCTTTTTTTCATCCTGACAATAAAAGGAGGACGAACCGGAAGAATTGCCGCTGTGGTTTTTTTAATACTTATCACTGTCACAGATCAGTTCAGCAGTGCTTTTCTAAAACATTTAATCGGCAGAATTAGACCGTGTAACGTTTTACCTGACGTGAGAATTCTTGTAACATGTACGGGATCGTTTTCCTTTCCGTCGTCTCACGCGGTTAATAATTTTGCCGCGGCTATGTTTTTTTCGAAGATATATCCCAAATTCAAGTGGACATTTTTTATCGTTGCAACACTGATGGCTCTATCGCGCCCATACGTTGGCGTGCATTATCCTTCGGATATTATTGGCGGCGCATTAATAGGAATCGTGTTCGGATATATTTTTGCTTACCTGGCAATGAAGATTGACAATGTCTTGAAAGAAAGAACAACAAAGATTACGGACAAATATGAAAGAGTTGAATTCTAGTAAAACTATGAAAATGAAAACCAAACTGGATATAGCAAAAAATTGGCTGCCGAGATACACCGCAACAAGTCTTGATGAATTTGGCGATTACATGCTGTTGACAAATTTTGACAATTACGTAACAAAGTTTGCTGAGAAATTCGGATGCGATATTAGAGGCGAAGGAAAACCAATGCAAACGGCAACGAATTCGTCGGGTCTCTCAATAATCAATTTTGGAATTGGTTCTGCAAATGCCGCAACTATAATGGATCTTCTGGTTGCCCGTTCCCCTAAGGCAGTATTATTTCTCGGCAAATGCGGGGGACTAAAACGATCGACCGAAATCGGTCACTTCATTTTGCCAATAGCAGCAATACGCGGAGAAGGAACGAGTAATGATTATTCTCCTCCTGAAGTTCCGGCGCTTCCTTCGTTCAAACTTCACAAGTTTGTTTCTGATAAAATCATTTCACATAAATTAGAATACAGAACCGGCGTTATTTACACGACAAACCGACGGTTGTGGGAATGGGACGAAAACTTCAAAAAATATTTACGAACGCTCGGTGCAATTGCAATTGATATGGAAACCGCTACCTTATTCGTGGTAGGATATAAAAATCAAATTGCCCGTGGCGCGCTGCTTCTTGTTTCTGATTTGCCGATGATTCCTTCCGGAGTGAAAACAGAAAAATCGGATCAATCTGTAACGCAAAAATTTGTCGATCTTCATCTTGACATCGGTATTGAGGCAATGACTGAAATCGGTGAAAAAGGTGAAAGAATAAAACATTTTACATTCTAAAGTTGGCATCGATGTTGAATAACTACTATGCACAGATGCGAAATAATGAGCAATCGTGGCTGAATCTAAGATTTAAAGAATATTTTTTCGCACATAGTGTACAAATTGCGTAGTATTAATTAGACATCAGTAGGAGGGACAAATGAAACGATTATTTAGTTTTGGAATGATACTTTTCACACTTGTGGCTTTCAGCTCACATGTTCAGTATGCCCAAGCAAATGATGAGAACTCGGTTAAATCCACTCTCAAAAATTTGTTGGAGTTTAGCAAAACCAAGGCCTACGATAAAGCCGCAAACTTAATTGCATACGAAGGCGACGACAAAAATAGAACCCACAAGGATTCCTTCAATCCATCCAACAAAGAGGAATTAAACCAGGTAAAAAGAATTTGCAAAAAAATTACGGCGCTTCTCGAATTAAGCAGCAAGTGTGAATTCGGCGAATTCAAATCTGCAAGCAAAGGAGCTTATACGGTTCAGGTTACTTTCATAAGCGGGGAACAAAAGTTAGCTACTACATTCAACTTTGAGAAAACCGGGAAAGGATTTTTGTTAGTAAGCATGAATTAGAAAATTCGGAATTATTAACGGCGCGATTCTTTGCAGATAATCCCGAGTATAAAAGAATTATGTTTCACTTCCCTTTTTAACCAGCACAACTCCAGCTAAAATTATTACCGCAGCGATTATTATGCTTAAAGAAATTACTTCACCCAAAACCAGCCAGCCTAAGAACAATGCAATCACCGGATTGATATAAGCATACGTAGAGACAAACGATACGGGCAGATGCGCAATAGCATAAACGTAAGAGACAAATCCAACTAAGGAGCCGAATACAACTAAATAAGCTAATGCGAACAAACTTCCGGAAGAAATAGTAAATTTAGAAAACTCACCTAACACACCGGCAAGCAATATTAAAACAATTCCGGCGGTTATCATTTGAATAGCGGCGCCCATTAAAGGATGCACGCTAACCTTTTTATATTTTGAATACACTGTTCCGCCTGACCAGCCAATAACGCCAATCATCAATCCTATTACACCTGTAAGGTAACTTTGATCAAACAAGCTTTTCAGATCGAGACCAAATATTAAACCTACACCGGCAAATCCAAAAAGCAGTCCGCCCAATATTTTTAAATTGAACCGTTTTCCATGTGGCAGCAACGAATCAATTCCAACAATCCAAAATGGAACTGTTGTAACCAAGAGCGCGCTCAGGCCGCTTGGAATATATTCTTCAGCAAATGTTAGTAAGCCGGTACCCATTCCAAGCAGGGTTAAACCCATGAATGCAAGATGTATCCATTCTTTTTTCTTCGGCAGTTTATATCCTTGGAAAATTAGAATTAAAAAAAGTATTGGACCAGCGATAAGGAAACGTAATCCACAAAAAAGAGCTGCCGGTAATTCTTTTACTCCAATTCGAATTGCCAAATATGTAGTCCCCCAAAAGAAGCATACTGCCATCCACGCTAAGTATGCACGCAAGTTTTTTTCTTTTGTCATTTAAGCTGAGCCTAAGATTTGGAGTTCAAAAATAATCTTTTTACAGCAAGCAATGATGATTTTAATTCCGTTAAATGAGGATAAAAATTTTGTAGTTTTGTGACAAATGATTCTGGCATAAGTTGTTTGCACTGTTTTTTTAGATAACAAAAACGATTGATGCTTAAAATGAACGAAACTCAAATCAAAAATATCTTCGATGAAATCCCGGATGATTTAGCAAACGAGGCATTCGAAGAATTAGTTTCTTCAAAAGAATTTAAGTTGGAACGCATAATTTCTAAAGGTCATTCATCACCCAAAGGATTTTGGTATGATCAGGAAAAGAATGAATTCGTTCTGCTCCTTTCCGGTTCGGCAAAGATTAGTTTTGAAAATGGTGAGTCGTTTGAATTAAAACCCGGAGACCATTTGATTATTCCTCCACACAAGAAACACAGAGTAGATTGGACCGATCATGAAAAGAAAACAATCTGGCTGGCATTGCATTACTAAAATGAATACAAAGATCTATTATATAATATTTTTTTTGTTGGCTTTTGTTCTAACGACTAAAGCACAAATCAATTCCTTCAACGTCGGCGGTTCAGTTCATGTCGGAAGCATCGCGGGTAATTCTCCATCCGTTACAAGTTTGGGTGGCACAGTTTTCTTCGACTTCTACCCTTGGTTTGAACACGATGTTTCGTTTAGGTTTGGCTATTCATATTCGCAAAAAGCAGAACAATTTATTCCGGAAAACCGGGCCGGGCGTTATTATCCCTTCATAAAAGTTTTGTCTCTTAAAGGATTCATCCGCCAGGATTTGTCATTTCCAATTTACTTGGAAGAAGGCGCCGGAATAATTTACTTGAACGACCGCACATTTCCCGATGTGAACAATTGGCAAGTCGGAACTTCTTTTTCGGCTTCAGTCGGTTACGATTTTAGAAAGATTGACGAGAAAGGTTTTTGCATGAATCTCGGATTGGATTACGGCGTAACGTTCACTCAAACAACCGCGAATTATTTTCTAGTTTTCCTCCAGAGTCAATACTATTTCTAAACAAGCATTACAGCTTGTACAACTCTTTCATCATATCTTCGAACTGGTTGAAGTACAACGCTTGTTCAGGATCGCTCAATGCATTAGGCGGATCGGGATGAAACTCAACCATTATTCCGTGAGCACCGACAACTTTTGCAGCTTTAGCCAACGGCACAACTTTGTTTCGTTCACCGATAGCATGTGACGGATCAACGATTAACGGAAGGTGCGTTAGTTCTTTGAGTACCGGTATCGCGCTAAGATCTAGCGTGTTTCGTGTTGCGGTTTCAAATGTTCTGATACCTCGCTCGCATAGAATTACTTGTCTGTTGCCTTGAGCCAAAATATATTCCGCGGCGTTTAACCATTCGTTTATAGATGCACTCAACCCGCGTTTCAACATTACCGGTCTGTGTGTCTTGCCAACTTCTTTTAGCAGCGCAAAGTTCTGCATGTTGCGCGCGCCGATTTGCAGTATGTCGGCAGTCTTCGCCACTTCTACAACTTGATCGGTGTCCATTACTTCAGTGATGACTGGCAAATCGTAGTATTTGCCGGCATCAACCAATAATTTTAATCCCTCGAAACCCATTCCTTGAAAACTATACGGAGAAGTTCTTGGCTTGAAGCAGCCGCCGCGTAAAATTTGTGCGCCGTTTTCTTTTGCTTCTAGTGCACATTTCATTATCATTTCCGGATTTTCAACAGAACACGGCCCGGCAATAACGACAAAATTATTTCCACCAATTACAACGTCTTTAACCTTTATGATTGTATCATCGGCTTTGTAATCGCGGCTCGCAAGTCGGTAGCTCTGGCTCTTTGATTTTTTTGCGGAAGCTGGTTTTTTCTCCGGTGCTTCTACCGGAATTTCTTTTTCAGTTTGGCCGGTTAGAATTTTCGGGTACTCCAGTTTCGTCCGCGCCAGTTCTTGCGAAGGATAACTTCCCAGCACTTTTAGAAAACGCGTATGCTGACCAAGTTCATCTAAAACATTTTGAATTGTTTCTTCAATAATGTTTCCCTCGAAATCAAGATAGAACATTTCTTCCCACGGATTGCCCATGATCGGACGGGATTCCAATTTCGTCAGGTTAACGTTGTATTTTCTAAAAACATTTAACGCTTCCACCAAAGAACCAGGCGTGTGCGAGGTTGCCATTACAATCGACGTTTTACAACGAATACGATGATCAACTTCATGCGGCTTTCTAGTTGCAATCAAAAATCTTGTATAATTTTCGGATTGATTTGCAATATTGGTTTTCAAGATCTTCAGACGGAATAATTTTGCCGCTTCCTCACTTGCAATTGCTGCGTGTGAAAGATTACCATCGTCTTTAATTTTCTGAACAGACATAGCGGTATCGGTAAAATATTCTACCGAAGCGTTCTGCAAAGTTTGCAAGAATTTACTGCATTGTAGTGCAGCCTGGTAATGTGAAAAAACTTTTTTGATTTTTTGAAGCGGAATATTTTCGAGAGCAACAAGACAATGTTTTACTTGAAATTTTTCTTCACCAATAATCGAAAGTGTTGTGTGAAGCAGTAAATCATAAACCTCGTTTATTCCGCCGGATGTTGTATTCTCGATCGGCAGAACTGCAAAATCTGCTTCTCCTTTTTCAACCGCATCAACAACTTCATCAAATCTGTCTTTGAATAAGAAGTGAAGGTTAACTTTTTGATGAGCAAAGAATTTGTGAGATGCTAAAAAACTGTACGATCCTTCGATTCCCTGAATTGCAAGCGTAATTGATTTCTTCTTCTCCCCCTTTGTGTTCAATTTAGTCTGAACATAATTCTGCTGCAGCCGAACTGAGTCTTCTATTATCTCGTAAAAAACTTTTGAAAGAAAGTGTGAGTCCAACCCTTTTTTCTTTCCCGACTTCACTAGTTTATTGAGTAAGTCAGACTCCCTTTTTTGGTCTCTTATCGGACTTTGGGAAGTTTCCTTAGCCAGAATTACTTTTCCGGATAAATCCCTTCTCTCTGCCAAAAGTGAGATTAGTTTTTCATCAACACGGTTGATGTTTTCCCTAAGTTTATTTATCGGTTCTACTTTTTTCTTTGCCATTTGTGGATCAAATAATTGTAAAATTTGAGGCGGGAAAGTAAGAAAATTCGAACGATAAATAAAGCTGAAACCA
>JAJYMU010000056.1 GCA_021786655.1 Bacteroidota bacterium | reverse complement strand
CAAAGTTACTTGGCGAATTAATTGACGCGGCAAATGCGATTGCAAAAAAGGAAAAGATTTCTGAAATCGGTTTCAGATTAGTTTTGAATTGCGGACCCGATGCCGGGCAGGAAGTTTATCATCTGCGCATGCATCTGCTCGGCGGACGCAAGATGAAATGGCCTCCAGGCTGACGATTTATTTTTTTATTGCTTTGTCTGCTATATCTTTTCTGTAATGCATACCTTGAAAACTTATCTTCGAAACAGCTTCATAAGCTATTTTTTTAGCTTCGATTAGATCGTTCTTTTCTGAAAATGAAGTGATGTTCAAAACTCTCCCGCCGTTCGTAACAATTTTGCCGCCGACTTCTTTAGTTCCAGCATGATAAATTTTCACTGATTTGTTTACTGCATCCAAACCTTTGATCTCAAAACCTTTTTCATATTTATCAGGATAACCACCGGATGCTGCGACAACGCAAACCGATGCGCCGCCGTTGTACTTTACAGAATCCATATTCAGTTTCCCAACTGCTGATGATTTAAGCAATTCAACAAAATCACCTTCGAGCAAAGGTAAGACAACTTGAGTTTCCGGATCGCCGAAGCGGCAATTGAACTCAACGACTTTCGGACCCTCATTCGTCATCATCAGTCCGCAGTACAAACACCCGGCAAACGGATTTCCGATGTTTCGCATTGCAGTCAAAGTTGGTTCAACTATTTCTGTTGCAATTCTTTGCAAATCGTTTTCAGTTACAAAAGGTGTTGGAGCATAAGCGCCCATTCCACCGGTGTTCTTTCCTTTATCGCCGTCAAATATTTTCTTGTGATCTTGCGCAGCTGGCAAAAGAATAAAATTCGTTCCGTCTGTAATCGCAAATACAGACGCTTCCTGTCCGGTCATGAATTCTTCAATTACAACTTTATTCCCTGCCTCTCCAAAAGTCGAACTTACAAAACATTCATCGATAGCTGCCTTGGCCTGTTCAACATTCTCAGCTATTATTACCCCCTTACCGGCAGCGATCCCATCAGCTTTAATCACAGTCGGATAACTTACTGAATTTAAATATGATACCGCTTCTTTATAATTTTCTTTAAAGAATACTTTAAACGCAGCAGTTGGAATATTATTGTTCAGCATTAGCTCTTTGGCAAAAGATTTTTCCCCTTCTAACCGGGCTGCTTTTTTCGATGGACCAAAAACATTTATTCGATGTTCTCTTAGTTTATCGCTCAAACCTTCCGTCAGCGGTTTTTCTGGTCCTATAACAACCAAATCGATCTTATGCTCCAGACAAAATTTCAAAACCGCATCATGATCATCTGGATTGATTTGAACATTTTCTCCAATTTCTTTTGTACCCGGATTTCCCGGGATGAAAAAAATCTTCTCAACTGCTCTACACTCTACACTCTTCACTCCTAAGGCGTGTTCTCTTCCACCGGATCCAACAATAACAACTTTCATGATTCGGCTCGTAAATAAAATTGAAATGCTTTCGTTAATTCTTCTGTAAGTTTTGTCCGATCATGTTTCTGGACGAACTCCTCATTGGGAACTGGTAATCTATTCTGCTGATACAGATCATGAATCTTAATGATCGAATCTTTTATCTCCTGAATGTTATCCGGCGCTGTAATAAATGCGGCTCCGTATTCTTTCAAAGCCGAGTGAGCCGCGCCTTCAACGACACATCCAAGTACCGGTTTTCTAGTGCCAAAATATTCGTACAGTTTGCTTGTAGAAATAGTATCCGCATTTCTAATATCGCCGATCATCATCCATAAAACATCGCTTCCCTTCATTCTCTTAACAGTTTCTCTGTGATCAAGATAGCCGTGATCTCTCACGAACTCATTTATACCAAGTTCTTGAATTAGTTTCTTGTTTTCTTTTCGCAGATGGCCTATAAATTCTAGTTCGATATGTGCCGCAATATCCGGTCTCTCGATAGATAATTGCTTAAACGCCCGCAACAAAAACTCCGGTGTAATGTTTTCGTAAAATATTCCGGCATAGGTAAGCTTCATCTTCTTGGTCGATTCAATTTTATCTTCTGCGATTTCAAAATCAGCCGGATCAAACCCGTGCGGGATAATCATAACATCTTTGAACGACAAGAAAGGATATGTGAGGAGCAGCTTTTCTTTAATTCTCCGGTTAATTACCACAACTTTTTCCGCCGCTTTGAGTGAACTGTACTCTAATTTTTTGTGACGATATTTATGATACGGTGTTGGATAAAAAGCGAAATGATTTCCTAGCCACAGATCACGGTAATCTACAAAAAGCGGAATGCCAAACTCTTTCTTCAACTTTGCAGCATAAACAAAACTTGAATACGGGGGAATTGTGACGAAGATGATGTCGAACTTTTCCTTTTCGAGCAATGCCTTGGCTGCTTTATATGCTTTCTTAGCCCATGACTTTTTGTTGTCGGGAATAAAAACAGCTTTGCTGATGCTCGATAAAGTCTTGCGTATGAATTCTCTCGGGATACTTACCGTCTTGTACTGCTTGCCGATGATTGTATTAACGTCAAGTGCGTCGGTTCGAATTATTCTTACACCGGCTTCTTCAGCTTCTTTGAGCATCGAAAAATCATGAGCGAAGTAGGCAACATTTCCGGCGGTGATGACCGTCGGTTCCCAATTATAATTCTTCATGTACTTCGTAAACTTGAGCGTACGCTGAACGCCGCTCAATCCCAATGGAGGATAGTAATAAGCAATTACAAGAACTTTGAACATAATGTGCTAGCGCTTTTGTGTTAAGTGATAATTTGGAGCTTCTTCTGTTATCATTACGTCATGCGGATGACTTTCACGCAAACCAGCATTTGATATTTTTACGAATTTGGATTTCGATTTTAGTTCGCTGATTGTCTTTGCGCCGCAGTAACCCATAGCTGATCTCAAACCTCCGACAAATTGATAAATCGTATCAGCAAGCCCGCCCTGATATGGAACGCGTCCTTCAATTCCTTCCGGTACCAGCTTTTTAATGTCGGCTTCCATGTCTTGGAAATATCTATCGCTGCTTCCTTGCCTCATCGCGCCGAGCGAACCCATACCGCGATAAACTTTAAAACTTCTTCCCTCAAACAAAACTTTTTCACCGGGCGTTTCATCAACACCGGCTAGCATTCCACCCATCATTACCGTATCCGCACCGGCGGCAATTGCTTTTGCAACATCTCCGGTTTGTTTTATTCCACCATCGGAAATAACCGGAATGCCCTTAGCTTTCAGCGCTTGCGAGACTTTCATTACCGCGCTTATCTGCGGAACACCGACACCCGCAATTACTCGCGTAGTGCAAATTGAACCGGCGCCAATGCCAACTTTTACTGCGTCTACACCGCAAGCAACAAGTTCCAACGCCGCTTCTTTAGTTACAATGTTTCCGGCAATAAGCTGCAAGTCTTTATATTTTTTCCGTATCTGTTTGATCGTTTTCAAAACGCCTTCCGAATGTCCGTGTGCGGTATCAACCACAATCACATCGGCATTTGACGCAACCAACGCTTCTACTCTAGACATCGTATCATGAGTTACACCAACTCCGGCTCCCACTCTTAATCTCCCAAGATTATCTTTGCATGCGTTCGGAAATTTCTTCTTCTTAATGATATCTTTGTAGGTAATCAATCCTTTAATAATTCCTCTGCGATCAACAACAGGTAATTTTTCGATCCTATACTTGTGCAGTATCTGCTCAGCTTCTTTCAAAGTCGTTCCCAACGGTGCTGTGATAAGATTTTCTTTTGTCATTAACTGGCTTACGAGCTTATTCTTGTTGTGTTCGAATCTCAAATCTCTGTTTGTTAGAATTCCAACGAGTTTATTTTTTTCATCAACGACCGGGATTCCTGAAATGTGATACTTCGACATCAGTTCTTCGGCTTCTAATATCGTACGTTCAGCGGTTAGCGTAATGGGATTTACGATCATTCCGCTTTCGGAACGTTTAACTTTGTCAATTTCGTCGGCTTGTTTATCAATCGACATATTTTTATGAATGATGCCGATTCCGCCTTGAGCGGCCATAGCTATTGCCATCGGCGCTTCGGTAACGGTGTCCATCGCTGCAGATAAAAATGGTATGTTAAGTTTGATGTCGCGTGTTAAGTACGAAGTTATATCTGTCTGACGCGGCAGAACGGTTGAACGCGCCGGAACCAAAAGTATATCGTCAAAGGTTAATCCTTCGAATTCAATTTTATTTTTTTTCATACTGACCTCTTATAATTACAAAAAAGACCACGCAACGTGGTCTCTATTTTAATCGAACGCAGCGAAACCGGTTATATCTTCACCAATAATGAGCGTGTGCATCTCGTGAGTGCCCTCATAAGTTTTCACCGATTCCAAGTTTTGTGAATGACGCATAACGGGATATTCGTCAAGAATTCCGTTTGCGCCCAAAATTTCGCGTGACATGCGCGAAATCTCTAACGCTTTCTCGCAGTTGTTACGTTTAGCCATTGATACTTGTGTAAACTTTAACTCGCCTTTGTCTTTCAATCTTCCAAGCTGAAGATTTAGCAGCTGCGATTTCGTAATCTCGGTTAAGAAGTAAACTAGTTTTTCCTGTGTAATCTGATAAGCAGCAATCGGTTTGCTAAACTGAATTCTCGACTTCGCATAGTTAAGCGCCGTATCGTAACATGCCATCATCGAACCAACCACGCCCCATGCAATTCCGTAACGAGCTTGGTTCAAACACATAAGCGGTGATTTCAATCCTTTGCTTCCCGGCAAAATATTTTTATCGGGAACAAACACATCTTGAAAAATTAATTCGGAAGTAACAGAAGCTTTTAATGAATGCTTGCCTTTCATTTCCGGCGCGGTAAATCCGTTCATTCCTTTCTCAACCAAAAATCCCCTAACTTCTCCGTCAAGTTTTGCCCACACAACGGCAACATCTGCAATGGTTCCGTTTGTAATCCACATTTTAGCGCCGTTGAGTTTGTAACCGCCGCTGACTTTTTCTGCGCGCGTTATCATTCCACCCGGGTTGGAACCGTAATCCGGTTCGGTTAAACCAAAACATCCGATCTTTTCACCGGAGGCAAGTTTCGGAAGCCAGAAATCTTTTTGTTCTTCGCTGCCGAATGTAAGTATAGGGTACATTACCAGTGAAGTCTGCACCGAAACAAAACTTCGAATGCCGCTGTCTCCCCTTTCCAATTCTTGCATCGCCAAACCGTACGCAACATTGTTCATCTCAGCACAGCCGTACTTTTGCGGCAGAGTAATTCCGAACAATCCCATTTTACCTAACTCCGGAATAAGCTGAGACGGGAATTTTTCTTCGCGGTAATGTTTTTCGATTATCGGTATGACTTTTTCATCAACAAATTCCCGGACGGAATTACGCACCATGATTTCGTCTTCTTGGAGAAGTCCTTCAACATTATAGTAATCCACACCTTTGAATTTGTTCATCTATCTAGCTGAATTTTGGATTCAAAAATAGTGAAAAGAGACTTATTGAACAATAAACCGAATTACTCTTCGCTTAGTTCAAGACCGTGCAAGATTTTCATGATCGTTTCGAAATCATACCCTCTTGAACTGAGAAACGCAAAAACTTTTTGTTTAATCTTATTAGGTTCGGTTCCCTTTTTAATAAGCAGTTCCGTTTTCCGATGCGCTAAGCTCAAAGCATTTTCATAACTGAGTTCCGAATCTATGCCGGAAAGGTTGTGCTCAATAATATTTCTGGCAATTCCACGCTTGAATAATTCAGCTTTGAGCTTATTGATGCCGATCTTCTTTCTCTTCAATCTCTCATCGATGTATGCTTTCGTGAACTGTTCATCGTTAAGATAATTGCCGGTTTGCATAGCTTGAAGAGTTCTATCAATGGTTTCTTTCGTGTAACCTTTTTTGAGGAGTTTGTTTCTCAGTTCATACCCGGAGTGCTGCCGCTTAGCAAGAATTCGGAATGATGAATCTTTCGCTTTTACAAATTCGCTGTCGGAAATCAGCTTCAACTTTTTATCATCGTCTAGATCATCATACTTCCTCAAACCGTAATCAAGAACGGTTCTGTAATCGACTGCTACGAACTCTCCATCTTCGAAACAAACCAAAACATTATTATCCTTCTTTGTAAGAGCGGTAATTTTCATTTTATTTTTTCTTCGGTTTTGCTTCCGGCTCCTCTTTCACCGGTTTGGGTTCCTCATGCATCATTCCAAGAGTAGTCTTAACCTCTTTTTCAAGTGAAGCAAATAATTCCGGGTCTTCCAGCATCTTTTGTTTCAATTGATCGCGGCCTTGGAAGCGGTTGTCCTTGTATGTGAACCACGCGCCGCTTTTGTTCAAAATATTTCTATCGGTCGCCAAATCGATTATGTCACCAGCTTTGCTGATTCCTTCGTTGTAAAGAATATCGAATTCAACTTCTTTGAACGGCGGCGCAACTTTACTTTTTACAATTTTTACTTTCGTTCTGTTGCCTACAACATTTTGCCCGTCTTTAATTGCGGCGATTCTCCTGATATCCAAACGAACGGAAGCGTAAAACTTAAGCGCGTTGCCGCCGGTTGTTGTTTCCGGGTTACCAAACATTACTCCGATCTTGCTTCTCAATTGATTAGTGAAGATGACACATGTTTTTGACCGGCTGATTGCGCCGGTGAGTTTGCGCAATGCTTGAGACATTAATCTTGCTTGCATCGCCATTTGAGGATCGCCCATTTCACCTTCAATTTCAGAACGAGGCACAAGAGCGGCAACCGAATCGATCACGATGATATCGAGCGCGTTGCTTCGAGTTAATGTGTCAACAATTTCAAGCGCCTGCTCGCCGAAATCCGGTTGAGATAAAAGCAGATTTTTAACATCAACTTTCAATCTCTTTGCGTAATTAATATCCATCGCATGTTCGGCATCGATGAACGCCGCAAGTCCGCCGGCTTTCTGAGCTTCGGCGATGATATGCAAACACAATGTAGTTTTGCCCGACGATTCCGGTCCGTAGATTTCAACAATTCTTCCGCGCGGAACGCCGCCTATGCCGAGCGCAAAATCAAGCGATAACGATCCGGTCGGAATTGATTCGACGGGATTAATCACGCCGTCGCCAAGTTTCATAATTGTGCCCTTGCCGTATGTCTTTTCGATGTTGGTGATTGTTTCATCCAAAATTTTCAGTCTGGCGTCTTTATCTGCTGCCATTTTTTCCTCCGTTAATTTTTCAAATTAAAACTTTGAATTGATCTATAAACTGAACCGCTCTGGAGCAGTCTGCTTTCAAAATAAATTACTTTCTCTGATATAAAATTTATTTGAGGAATATTTACCCCTAATAAAGATAATATTTTTTTCTGATCTTCGTACCCTCTAAATCTTAACAAAGTTATGTGAGATTTGAATCTTCTCTTTTCTCTTTCAAACCCAAAATTACCGAATGTTTCATCCAGTTCGTCGGCTAATCTAACTACTTGCGGATTCTCTTCCAACCCGGTCCACAATATTTTAGGAGTGTTTTCTTTCTTAAAAATTCCAAATTCCTTAAACGTCAGTTCGAAAGGATGAAATTTGCTGACGGTTTCTTCAATTGCAGAAATATATTCATTCACCAATTCTTCTTTCGTATCGCCGAGAAATTTCAAAGTGAGATGAAGTTTTTCTTTCGGCTCCCACCTCACATTTTTCAAACCGGTCGTTGCATTATCACGCAAATCAATTATTTTAGAAAGAGCATCATTTGGGATTTCCAATGCAACAAAAGTTCTAATCGTCATACGGAATTCCGAGAAGATTTCTTCTCAACATTTCCAGTGCGGCTTGAGATGTGCGGTCTTTGTTCAGCAAACGGTCGTCGCCGAAACGGAATTCTTTTGCAGTGCAAATTTTTTCGTCGCACAGACCGATATACACAAGTCCAATCGGTTTATTCGGCGTCGCGCCGGTTGGACCCATAATTCCCGTGACTGCCAAACCGAGATCGCAGCCGGTTGTAGCTTTAACGCCTTCTGCCATCTGCCGCGCAATTTCCAAACTGACCGCTCCGTATTTTTGAATTGAGTCTTCGCTGACTTTTAACAACTCAACTTTTGCCGCATTGCTGTATGCTACGACTCCGCGTTCAAAAAATTCGCTGCTGCCGCTTATGTTGGTTAGTCGGTTGCTGATCAATCCGCCAGTGCACGACTCAGCGATTGCTAATTTCAAACCTCTATCGATCATTAGTTTCGCGACAACTCCTTCGAGTGTGTCGTCGTTTTTCCCGTATACAAATCTGCCAACATGTGTGCGAATCTTCTGTTCAATTTCATCGAGTTTGTTCTGTGCTTTCTCTTCAGTTGCTTCTTCAACTGTAATTCTCGTTTTTACACCGAACTGACTTGGCAGAAAAGCCATCTTCGCGCCTTGCAACAGCTCTTCCATGTTTCCAAGTTTATCGAATAACATTGATTCGGGAATACCGGTCGTAATCAAATTCTTAATCATGATCACTGTTTTCTTGTGAAGCTTCTCTTCCAGCTTCGGCAAGACAAAACCTTCCATCATATTTTTCATTTCGTATGGAACACCGGGCATGCAGACAAAAACTTTTTTTCTTTTTTCAATCCAATAACCCGGCGCGGTTCCCCTGCTGTTGCGTATCGAAGTTGCGTTTTTCGGAACCAGCGCTTGCCCGCGATTTGTTTCGGTTAATGTCCTTCCGCGCGCTTCAAAGAATCGTTTCACGTCGTCCAGCACTTCTTCATTTTCAACGAGCTCAGTTTCAAAAAATTCAACAACACATTTTCTTGTTACGTCATCGTGTGTAGGACCAAGTCCGCC
>JAJYMU010000381.1 GCA_021786655.1 Bacteroidota bacterium | reverse complement strand
GGCAAGGAAGTTCTGGCGCGGTTCATTCACGAGAACAGTAAAAGAAAAGACAATCCGTTTATAATTATTAACTGCGCCGCTATTCCGGAAAATCTTTTTGAAAGCGAATTGTTCGGTCATGTTAAAGGCGCGTTCACTCACGCAATCAAAGATAGAATCGGAAGAGTAGAATTAGCCGACTCCGGCACTGTATTCCTCGATGAAGTCGCCGAGATTCCGAAATCTATGCAAGTGAAACTTTTGCGTTTTCTGCAAAGCATGGAGTTTGAAAGAATCGGCGAAAGCATTTCGCGTAAAGTTGATATCCGTCTCATCAGTGCAACCAATAGAATTATTGAAGACGATTTAAGAGACGGAATTTTAAGAGAAGACTTTTATTATAGAATCGCCGGAGTCAGACTCAAACTTCCGCCGCTGCGGGATAGAAAAGACGACATTCCGGTTCTTCTCGATCATTTTGTAAAGAAGTATTCACACGAAAGAGAAATCAAATTCTCCGGGGATACCACAAAATATCTTATTGAGTATGACTGGCCCGGAAACATTCGGGAGTTTGAAACGGTTGTAAAACGGCTGCTGATTTTTGCTAAAGATAATTTCGTAAAATCCGATTATCTACCAACGGAAATTCTCGATACAAAAACGAAACAACCAGTGGAAACTTTATCAAGAATGGAAGATTTGGAGAGACAGCACATCTCGGAAGTTCTAAAAATTGCTACCAGCAACAAAGAAGCCGCCCGCATACTCGGCATTTCCGAAACAACATTGTGGAGAAAAAGAAAACTGTACGGGCTTTAACTCATCCGTAATTTCATTTTGAAATTTGTAATTAACGAATATTTCAAATATTTTGAACGCATTGCAAAATGCAATGGGGGTATTTCATTTTTGAATTCGGTTCGCTTAGAAATATAAGGAGTAGTAAGAAAAAGGCTTGATTTTCCTCTGGAAAAAAAGTATTTACGCCTACTAAAATCACGGCACACAATTTGTCAATATCATAAGTAACTTAATTAACCTTATTTAAAGGAGTGTAAAATGAAACAATCTGCTTTTATTGTAATTCTTTTCTTTATTGCCATGATATTTGCATTTGGCATTTATGAATTCGGTCTTGGCAATCCGGCCAACTTCAAAGATGCAGCAAGAGAAGTCCCGCTCGGTCTATTGGGAATGGTATACGTTGGTGGTCCTCTTGTATCCCTTTTAATTGGTCTTTCAATTATGGTATTTGCTATTATTATAGAAAGAGCGCTCACATTAAGAAAAGCAGCTGGAAAGCAAGCAATACCGAAATTTTTCAAGAAAGTTGTTGATGAAATCAGAAGCGGTCAAATAGATGCTGCTGTTAAGTCTTGCGATTCACAAAGAGGTTCGGTTGCAAATGTATTGAAAGCAGCTTTAACCCGTTTTCAAGAAGTTACAGCAAGCAAATCTACGGTTGATCCTGAAAAGAAATTGGTTGAAGTTCAACGCGCAGTTGAAGAAACAATGATGTTGGAAACCCCACTTTTGGAAAAGAATTTAATCGCCCTTTCAACCATAGCTTCTATTGCAACAATGGTTGGTCTTCTCGGAACGGTTATCGGTATGATTCGCGCGTTCAAAGCTCTTGCACAAGCAGGCGCTCCTGATGCTATTTCTCTTGCAACCGGTATTTCAGAAGCATTGATCAATACCGCCGGCGGATTGTTTGCCGCTATTCTTGGTATAGTTGCCTATAATTTCTTCGTTAATAAAGTAGATAATTTTACATTCCAGATTGATGAAGCTAACTATAATGTAATGCAATTATTAAAAGAAAAGTGAGGTAATTGATGCCGCGCATTAAAAAGAAAAGAGTCGCTGTTCGAATTGACATGACTCCGTTGGTGGACGTGGCATTCCTGCTGCTTACCTTCTTCATGTTAACCACGCAGTTTAAGCCACCGGAAGAAGTTGAGATTGCATTACCACTTTCACATTCGGAGATTAAACTTCCGGAATCTAACACCATGACAATTAATATTGGTAAAGACGGAAAATTGTATCTTGGTTTCGATTCAGCAATAATGATGGAAAGAATGTTTGGTCAGGCCAACAGACTTCGTCAGGCAGTTGAAGTTAAGTTGGATGCATTGGGCGACATGCTTATCAAAGCCAGAATTTCCAACCCCAAACTTATTACCATTGTTAAGTCGGATGCTGACGCAGAATATGGTGTTGTTTCCGATGTAATTGATCTGCTTCAAAAAGTACAAATTACCAGATTCAATATGGTAACAAATTTCAAAGTTGATAAAAAAAGCTAATATAATAGGAGTTTAATATGGCCGGTGCAGATGTTGGCGGCGATAGCGGCGGACACAGAAAGAAAAAAGGTAAACGGAAACAGCCCAAGAGAATGGCTATTCGTATCGATATGACACCATTGGTTGACGTTGCGTTTCTGTTGCTAACTTTTTTCATGTTAACCACTGTTTTTCGTAAGCCACAAACACTTGAAATAAATCTTCCTCCTGACCCGAAAGCTCAGGTAAAAATGGCTGAATCTAATTTACTCACAATTCGATGCGATGAAAACCTGGATATGTTTTGGAGTATTGGTTTTGAACTTCCTCATAAATTTAAATTTGCCGATTTGACCAAAGTACTGCAGGAAAAGCAAAAAGAAAATCCGAAATATGTTGTGCTAATCAAGATTGATCGCAAAAGTAAATATCATGCAATGATCGATATTATTGATGCTCTAAATCAAACTAACCTTGGCAGATTTTCATTTGCTCCAATGACGGATATCGACAAAAAAGAAATGTCCAAAGCAACCATTTAAGTCTGGAGAGAACAATGTCACAAACAATTGCAGTAAAGAACGAAGGGGTTTACGGAGCGTTTGAATTAAAACAACTCTACCCCCGTAATTATGCCGTCGGAGTGGCGATTGCAATTTTTCTCCACTTGCTTGGTATCGGATCTTATTATTTTTATCAAGCTATGACCAAAGAAGATTCCGATAATATACCAACAGTAAGAATTATGAAATACAGCGAACTCGGTCCACCGCCGTCAATTGCAAACGAGGCTCCGCCTCAAATTGCTCTTGCGGCTCAAGTGGCGCCACCAACTGTTGGTGTTCCTGTTCCAGTTCCGGATGAACAAGCGCCGCCGGAACAAACAATTGCAACGCAACAAGAGATGAGCAAACAAGCAGCGCCTGCTTTAGGCAACGATGTTGGAACTGGCGCCGCGCAAATAACTCAGGATATTAAAATTGAACAACAAACCGACGATCCCGATATGAACGCTTTCGTCGCGGTTGAAAAATTACCGGAAATGGTTGTTGCTGCAAAACCGGATTATCCTGAAATTGCAAAACGTGCCGGTATTACCGGTAAAGTATTTGTAAAAGTATTGGTTGATAAAGAAGGCAGACCCAAGAAAGCGGTTGTCATTAAGTCGGATTCCGAATTGTTCAATCAATCTGCTGTTGAAGCGGCTATGAAATCGGCATTCACTCCGGCTCTTCAAAACAATCACCCGATTGCCGTGTGGATTGTATTACCGTACCGCTTTACTCTTGCGGACCAGCGGTAATGCAGAATGTAATGATGTACATCGGCTATGCTGCGGGAGCCGTTTTTGTTTTACTTGGGTTAGGAATATTGTTTACGAACTTAATACCCTCATACTTGCCTGTTCAGTTTAAGGTAATGATGGGGGTTGTTCTTATCTTGTACGGACTATTCAGAATTATATCAACGTTATTCAAAAACAAACGGAATGACGAAGAGAATTAAAAGAATATTGTTGTTTTCTTTTTCGGCGGCATTGCTGGTATTTGCCGGATGCAAAGAAAAAGAACTTTCGCCTATCAGAGGCTCTTTGAAATGCTATGTAGATGAATCTCTTTACAACGTTATTAAGGCGGAGAGAGATACATTTGTCACGCTTTATCCTAACAGCAAGATCGATTTAGTTACGGTTAAAGCGAGAGAAGGCATTGCAGATGTCCTGAACGGCGAAGCAACTCTTTTCATCAGTTCAAGAACTTTGAATGCTGAAGAAAAGTCCTATTTTGAAAAAACAAAATCCGACATGCGTACTTTTAAGTTTTGCTACGATGCGGTTGTACCAATTGTAAGTAATAGTGAATCGAAAGAAAATTTAACGATGGACGACGTAAAGAAAATACTCACGGGGCAGACAATGGGTTTCCAAGTGTTTGTCCCGGATCCTAATTCCGGCGTTTATGAATATCTAAAAACGAGTGTGCTCGGGAACAAGGAACCTCAAAAAGTTTCTATAGTTAAAAGTGAAGAAGAGGTTATTCAGAAAGTTAAATCAACACGAAAAAGTTTGGGATTTGTCGGCTTGAACACTTTGGAAAATGTTGAAGGTGTAAAGGTTTTGGAAGTGGGAATCATGAGAAGTCAGACTGACATATTGTATTACAAACCTTATACTGCGTACCTGGTTAGCCAGACATATCCGTTAGTAAGAACCACATCAATTTTTATAAATGAAGTCGGAATCGGTTTAGCTTCCGGCTTTGCAACATTCTTGACCAGCTTTGAGGGTCAAAAAATTGTTTCAAAACATAATTTGGGACCGGCTACGGTTCCGGTAAAAATGGTGAATTAAATCGGCGGTAAAAAATGAAAAGAACAGCCCTTATACTTTTTGGAATTTATTTTGCAATGCTTTTCAATGTAAACGCACAAAGCAAAGTTGGCGATGCGGAAAAAGCGATTAAGGATAAAGACTATAGCAAAGCATTAACAATTACAAAAGAAGTGTTGGATAACGAGCCTCCTACCGAAGCTTTGAAACTTCTAATTCAATTGCGCGAAAAAAATCTTGTTGATAAACGTCTTTACGAATATCTTGGCGATGCTTACGCAAAGATGAACGTTGCGGAACTTGCCCTCTCAAATTATGCTCAAGCGGAAACAATGGATTCACTTGATGTGCCGCTGAAGTTTAAATCCGCCGAACTTTTGGTCAAACAAAAAAGATATACTGAAGCAGTAAATAAATATTTGAAAATAATAGCGTTAGATCCTAAAAACGCGAAAGCATACGTTGATGCTGCATCAATCCTTTACCAGGCAAAAATGTTCGCCGATGCCGCCGTACTGTACGAAAAATATATCGCGATTGATCAGACAAAAGAAGCATATGAAAGATTGACGAAAGCTTTTCTTGAGACAACCAATTATGAAAAAGCGCACACATACGCGCTCGAGGGACTGAAAAAATATCCGGATGATGTAAAGTTGAAAAAAGATGCCGCAATTTCGTCGTATGCACTGGGAGTAATACTAACAAGAAATCATTCCAACGGAAACGGCGGAGGCAAGCCGGATTCACTTGAGACAAAAAAAGCTCAGGAATATTTTAAGGAATCAACAAAGCACTACGCAGAAATTCCAGACTCTCAAATGACGGTTAGTGATCTTAAGAATGCCGGTTATGCCTATCAAAACCTTCTAGCGGATTCCCTTGCTATAAAATATTTTGAGAAAGTCGTTAAGAAAGACAGCACTCAATCCGGACTTTTCATGGAAATGGCAAACACTTACTTTAGAAACAAACAGAATGCACTCGCAATAAAATATTACAAAGCTAAAACCCAAGTTGATTCAACTTACGAACCGGCTTACCGTTACATGGGTTTTGCTGCGTTCCAAGACGGACAATATGATGAAGCGAGACGCGCATTTCTAAAAGCTAAAAAGTTGGTTGATACCACATTTGCGACAACATATTGGCTTGCTCAAGTCTACACCAAATTGGATTCCACAGAACAGGCTTCCGAGCTATTCAATAATGTATTGCGTCTTGCGGATGGAAAAGAAAAGCAGTACAAAGATGAAGTGTTTGTTGCTAATTTCTTTTTAGGAAGACGCGCATTTGATAGACAGAATTATAACGCCGCAATTCCTTATTTGAAAAGAGTGCTTCAATATAAACCTAACGACGTTGGAACGACCGAGATGATTGCCGTTAGTTATCATCAGCTGCAAAATTTTGATGAGGCTATAAAGTGGTACAGGCAAGTTTTGAAATTGAATCCTAAAAGTGAAATTGCAAAGAAAGGTTTAAGAAGGTTAAGCGCAGACTAATTCACCATTGCTGCGAATGGGAAAGACTAAATAAAGTTTACGATGAGTCAAAACAAAACTGTTAAGTACTTCAATCCATGGCATGATGTAAGTTACGGCAGCAATTTTCCAGCCGTAGTTAATGCCATAATTGAGATACCCGAAGGATCAAAAGCGAAATACGAACTCGATAAAACAAGCGGTCTGCTGAGGCTGGACCGCGTTTTATTTTCCGCCGTTCACTATCCGGCAAATTACGGATTCATACCGCGAACTGTAAGCGACGACGAAGATCCGCTCGACATTCTTGTAATTTGTTCCGTTGAAGTTGATCCACTCTGCTTGATTGAAGCAAAGGTGATCGGTTTGATGACGATGGTTGATAACGAAGAGAAAGATGAAAAAATAATTGCGGTTGCTAAGAACGATATATCCGTAAATTATATTGACGACTTGCGCAATCTGCCGCCGCATTCAATGGTGGAACTGCAGAGATTTTTTGAAGATTATAAGAAGCTCGAGCACAAAAACGTCGTTGTAGAAAAAATTGTTGGAAAAGAGGAAGCGTATAAAATTATTCTGGAATCAATTCAGAGATACGAAGAAAAATTCGGTAAAGAAAATTAGGGGGATTAAAACGTGATCTTTAAAACAAAAGAAAACAATTCGAACGTTTTGGTTAAAACACCGCCTTTAATGATGCTGCTTTATGTCTCGCTGGGAATTATTACTCTCTCAATGTTTTGCGCGATCATTTATTTTCTCTACTTAATTTTTAAGTAAACCGCTCCGTACGAACAAACACCGCATCACAAACTCTTTCTGTATTTCCAAAAGAAGTAGAACGGCAATCCTGAGAAAACCAAAATCAATCCCATCATCGCATTTTGTGTGTCGGACACAATTGAATTAACCAAGAATAGAAAAGCAAAAACGACAAACAGCAACGGCGTATATGGATAACCCCACACTTTGTATGGGCGGTTTGTATCCGGCATTTTTTTGCGAAGTACCAGCACGCCTAAAGCGCCCATCATATAAAACAACCATGATGCGAACATGACGTAGTCTGTAATTGTATCAAATGAACCCGAGAGAACAAGCACGCACGACCAAAAACCGAGCAGGTTTAGCGAAACATGCGGCGTTCCAAACTTCGGGTGAATTTTACCCAGCCCTTTGAAAAATACATTTGCTCTCGCCATTGCAAATGGAACGCGGGCAGTCGCGAGAATACTGCCGTTCAGCGCGCCGAATGTTGAAATTATTACAACGAGAGAAATTACAGAAGCCCCGTTATGACCGAAGATAGTTTCTGCGGCTGTTGCTGCAACGAGTGGCGACTTCGCCATTACATTAATCGGTAACACGTAAAGAAACGCAATGTTTATCAAAACATAAACTCCGATCACAATTAACGTTCCGTACAGCAGACCAAGCGGAACGTTTCGCTGCGGATTTTTTACCTCACCGGAAACAAACGTAAGATTGTTCCAAGCATCGTAAGCCCAAAACGCGCCGGAGAAAGACAGCCCGACAACGGCGATCAAACTTGCTAACGATCTGTGCGGCATTGTAAAATGAGTATAAATATTCGAAACGCTGCCGTTGCCCATGGTCAAAAGCAAAATCGCTATCAATACTATGACAATTATTTTCAAGTAAGAGACAGCGGTTTGGACCGCGCCGCCAATCATCACGCCGATATAATTTACGCCCGTAAGAAAAACTATGCATAGTATCGCAACAACTTTGGTTCCTAAATCTACAAACGGATGAATCTCTCCAACGAGCGGCATGTAGAAAGCAAAGTTTTGTAATGATTGAGACACCTGCGGATATTTTACGAAGTAACCGACATACTCGGCAAAAGCATAAGCTATAGCCGCCTGGCTTCCGGTTTGAATTACAGAAAGGGTTGACCATCCGTAAAGGTAGGAAGTAAAATCGCCGTACATTTTTCGGAAGTAAATGTATTGACCACCGGTCTCGTCAATCATGCCGGAAATTTCTGCGTTGCAGAGCGCGCCGATGAAAGTGATAAGTCCGGCTGCAATCCATACAAATATTAGAAGTTCCGGCGAGCCAAGTTGGTCTGCCATCGTTGCGGGCTTTCTAAAAATGCCCGAGCCTATCATTGAACCAGCGACAAGCATTACCGCGGCAGTTAGCGTTAATCCGCGGACGAGTTCTGTTTTTTTCGGTTTGTCTGCCATTGCTCGCTTGATTAAAGTTCGGCGCAAATTAAATAACAAAACTTAAATCTCAAATAACATTTTAATTCACCGCCAAAAGATTTTCTCCAATTCAATTCAGATTTTCCTTAAAAATTAATTATCTTTTCGGCGTCAAAATTCAGCATTATTTTTTACGGAGTTAGAACAATGGCAGCAGAAGTAGATAAACCAAAAAACAAGTTGAACGATATAGCTTTCTATTTATTGATGTCTATATTGGGATTTACAGTTTTATTCACGATAGGATTTCTTTTTTATTCGATCTTTTTCGGATAAGAATTTAAAGGTTTGAGTTTCAATAATACTTTCCCAAATTCTACCGCATGTGTCTGTAATTTTCGGATCTAAATTTTCTCTAAAGGCTCACCAGGTTTTCTTAATCGGGTGAGCTTCTGTGTTTAGAAGGTGTGTGATAATTCGGTTTTGTTGAAAAAATGTTTCGATTTTATTTTAAAAACGAAACCAAAATTCTCTTGACGCCCTATTT
>JAJYMU010000081.1 GCA_021786655.1 Bacteroidota bacterium | reverse complement strand
GATCTTGGTAACTTCACCATGCGATCTGGAAAGGATGTCGTCCGGACTTGCCAGACTGATGGTCAAGCTTTCGATCTGTTTAATTTTATTTTCTTGCGCTTTCAATCGCATTTTGTACTCCTAAGCCAATGGCTTATAAATTTGCCAAACTCTTGGTTATCCCGAAAGAGTTTCATCGGGATTGGTTAATTAATTTTTATATCAAGACCGAGACCTTGAAGCTCTTTAATCATAACATTAAATGCTTCCGGAATATTTGGTTCAGGTATATTCTCGCCTTTTACAATTGCCTCGTACGTCTTAGCTCTTCCGGTAACGTCATCACTTTTAACCGTTAGTATTTCCTGAAGAACGTGAGAAGCACCATAACCTTCGAGAGCCCAAACTTCCATTTCTCCGAATCTTTGACCACCAAATTGAGCTTTACCACCCAACGGTTGCTGAGTAATAAGTGAGTAAGGACCAATTGAACGTGCATGTATTTTATCATCAACCATGTGACCAAGTTTCATCATGTAAATATAACCGCAAGTAACTTTCTGATGGAATCTTTCGCCGCTTCTGCCGTCGTATAACCAAGTCTTGCTTCCGCTTGTCAACTCTGCTTTTTCCAGCCACTCTTCAACATCAGTAACTTTTGCGCCGTCAAAAATCGGTGTTTCGAACTTCACACCAATTTTGTTGCCGACCCATCCGAGTGCTGTTTCATACAACTGACCAAGGTTCATACGTGAAGGCACACCGAGCGGATTAAGAACTATATCCACCGGAGTTCCATCTTCGTGATACGGCATATCTTCCAACGGAACAACTTTAGCAACAACACCTTTGTTACCGTGACGACCTGCCATTTTATCGCCAACAGAAATTTTTCTCTTCTTGGCAACGTAAACTTTTGCAAGCTGGGTAATTCCCGGAGGCAACTCGTCGCCGCTTTGTATTTTCAATTTTTCGCGTTTGTAATCTTCTTCAATCTCTGCAAGGAGAGTAAAGTAGTTTGCAAACAACTGTTTGATCATTTCGTTGGTGTGTTTTCTTTCGAACCAATCTTTTGTGTAATCAAGTTTTGCAATGTCTTCTAAATTTTCAAACGTATCTTCTTTTATTGAAGTACCGCTTCTTAACACAACGGTTCCATCGATATCGCGAATACCGGAAGTTGTTTTACCTTCGGTTATTCTTGTTAACTTTGTCGTTAATTTCTTGTAATGGTTTTCTATTTTAGATTTATATTCAGTTTCAAGATTATCCATCAGCTTCTTCTCAATCTTCTTCGAATCGACATCTTTTCTCTTGCGGCTGAACAATCTTGTTTTGATGACAACACCTTTTAATCCTGGAGGCGCTTTTAAAGATGCATCTTTCACATCGCCGGCTTTATCACCGAAGATCGCTTTGAGTAATTTTTCTTCCGGTGTCGGATCGGTTTCACCTTTAGGTGTAATCTTACCTATTAATATGTCGCCTTCTTTAACTTCGGCACCTTCTCTAATAATACCGTTTTCATCCAGATCTTTTGTTGCTTCTTCGCTAACGTTCGGAATGTCGCGTGTTAATTCTTCTTCGCCGCGTTTTGTTTCGCGCACTTGAAGTTCAAATTCTTCAATATGGATTGAGGTGAAAACGTCATCACCAACGAGTCGTTCGCTAAGAACTATAGCATCTTCGAAGTTGTAACCTCTCCAAGGCATGAATGCAACAGAAACGTTTCTACCAAGAGCAAGTTCACCATGATCGATAGCCGGACCATCGGCAAGAACATCGCCTTTCTTAATGCGCTGACCGCTGACTACAACCGGTTTTTGCGTGAAGCAAGTTTCTTGGTTTGTTCCGGAAAATTTGGTGAGACTATATTCAATTCTGCGTTCATCGTCAAAACTTACAAGTGTTTCGGGTGCACTTTCATCAACATCATATTTAACAATAATTTTCTTGGAGTCGGAATATTCAACAATACCGTTATCGACAGCAGCTACAATAGATCTCGAATCTCTGGCAATTTTCTGTTCCATGCCGGTTCCAACAATAGGGGCTTGCGGAACCAAAAGCGGAACCGCCTGGCGCTGCATGTTCGAACCCATTAGAGCTCTGTTTGCATCGTCATGCTCTAGGAACGGAATAAGTGCGGCTGCAGCAGATACAATTTGTGCCGGTGCAACGTCCATGTAATGAACATTCTCAGGTTCAATCATCGGGAAGTCACCACGTTCGCGGCATCTAACTCTTTCTTCAACATATCTGCCCTGCTCATCAATAGGAACATTTGCCTGAGCAATAATGAACTCATCTTCTTGATCTGCACTTAAATAATCTATACTGCCTGTAATTTTACCGTCTTTAATTTTTCTATATGGTGTTTCCAAAAATCCATATTGATTAACGCGTGCATAAATGGTTAACGAAGATATAAGACCGATGTTCGGACCTTCCGGCGTTTCGATGGGACATAAACGGCCGTAGTGAGAATGGTGAACGTCACGAACTTCAAAACCTGCGCGCTCGCGTGTCAAACCGCCGGGTCCTAACGCAGAAACTCTTCTCTTGTGCGTCAGTTCGGAAAGCGGATTAGTCTGATCCATAAACTGTGAGAGCTGATTAGTTCCGAAGAATGCATTAATAACACTGCTTATTGTTCTTGCATTAACCAAATCTTGCGGCTGCATATTTTCGTTGTCGCGCATATTCATTCTTTCTTTAATAGTGCGCGCCATTCTTGCCAACCCGACGTTGTACTGCTGCATCAGTTGTTCGCCAACGGTTCTTACTCTTCTGTTGCCGAGGTGATCAATATCATCAACGCTAACGTTTCCGTTTTTCAACATGATGATGTTTTTCATGATGGCAATTATGTCTTCTACGGTAAGGACTTTAACATTGTCGGGAACATTCAGGTTAAGACGGTCATTCATTCTAAAACGTCCAACATCGCCGAGATCATACCGCTTCTCATTAAAGAATAATTTTTCGATCAATCCAACTGCTGTGTCAATATCCGGGGCTTCGCCGGAACGCAGCTGACGGTAGATGGCATAAAGGGCTTCATCTTTATTTGCAGAAGTATCTTTTCGTAAAGTATTAATAACGAGATCGTGATCGAACGAAGTTTCTAAACTTAACAGCTGAACCTTTGATACTGAAGATTTTTTGATGTTAAGTATTACTTCTTCATTCAGCTCGGAATCTTTTGAAGCATGAATTTCGCCGGTTTGAGTATCTATAATATCGTTGGCAACAATTCTGCCCGAGTGTTTATCGGCATGAAGTTGTTTGACCGGAATTTCTTCAATCAAATCGAACAGGCTTAAAATCTGTTCGTCGCTTTCGTATCCAAGAGCTCTTAATAAAGTAGTTGACGGGAATTTTTTTCTGCGATCGATATAAACATATAGAATATTATTTATGTCGGTAGCAAACTCAACCCATGAACCTCTGAAAGGAATAATTCGTGCAGAATAAATCGGCGTACCATTCGGGTGAAACGTTTGAGCAAAAGCAACACCCGGTGAGCGGTGCAATTGGCTTACAATAACTCTCTCTGAACCGTTGATTATAAATGTTCCTCTTGCTGTCATAAATGGAAGGTTACCGAGATAAACTTCTTGTTCAACCGAGTTTACGTATTCTCCGGTTTCATCATCTTTTGTAGAAAGGCGAAGTTTAGCTTTCAACGGTGCGGAATAAGTTAATCCTCTTTCTTCACATTCTGCAATAGAGAATCTCGGCTTCTCAACATAGTATTCAATAAAATCTAATCTGTAAAATTCTTTATTATCGAGGATTGGGTAGTTATTATTAAATACAGCTTGTAAACCTTTATTTTCTCTTTGCGAAGGTGCAACTTTCAGTTGCAAAAAATCTTCAAACGAATCCAGTTGGATGTTCAGAAGATCCGGGACCTTTATCGCATGAGAAATAGAAGCAAAGGAAATTCTTCCCGTGCTTTTATTAATTTTTGTTTTTTCCAACCCTAACCTCCAAAGTGGTTTTAATTGTTTTTTCTTTCATATAAAAATGAAAGAAAGTGGTAAGGCAGATTCTGCCGCCCTACCACTCTAAATCTATATCAACTTAGGAAATGAGATGAATTACTTAACTTGAACTGTTGCGCCTGCTTCTTCGAGTTCTTTCTTAATTTTCTCAGCTTCATCCTTCGATACACCTTCTTTAACGTTTTTCGGTGCGCCGTCAACCAAGTCTTTTGCTTCTTTTAAACCAAGTCCGGTATGTGCACGTACAACTTTGATAACGTTAATTTTTGTTGCGCCAGCGGCTTGAAGAACAACATCAAATTCTGTTTTTTCTTCAGCCGGTGCTGCTGCTGTACCAGGAGCAGCAACTCCCGCCATCATCATCGGAGCTGCGGCGGTAACACCAAATTCATCTTCTAATGCTTTCTTTAATTCAGATGCTTCAACGAGTGTAAGCGCTTTAATCTTCTCAACAATTTCCGAAATTTTCTCTGACATTTTATTTCTCCTGTTACTTTAATAAATTATTCTTTATCAGTTTTAACTTACGCAGCTTTCTTTTTGCCTACTTCGTCAATAACACTAACGAGATCGCGAATAACTGCATTGATTGCACCAACAATTCCGCTTGCCGGGGCAGCAATACTACCAACAATACCAGCCATGATTTCTTCTTTAGTAGGCATGGATGCTATTGTATCAAGCTGATCGGCTCCGTAGAACGCTGATTCGATATAACAACCTTTGAATGAGAATTTTTGTTTATCATCATAATATTTCTTGATGACCTTTGCCGGCGCAACAAAATTTTCGCCCGCAAATCCAACACCAATCATTCCAACCAGTTGTTCATTAAGCTTTTCGTATCCCCCAACCTGCTCAAGGGCTTTCTTGAAGAGAGTATTCTTGAAGACCTTATAATTAACTCCATCTTTTCTGAAATCCGAACGAAGTTTGTTGATATCCGCTACATTTACTCCGCTGTAATTTACAAGGAAGATTGCCGAAGAGTTCTTTACAAGCTCCTTTATCTGCTCTATAATCTCTCCCTTTTCTTCTCTTTTCATCGTACTCCTGTTCAGTTATAACAACACACTAATTAATGTAGAAGCATTATTTTTTATCCCGATGCAATCGGGATGAGTGCGTAAACTTTTTAATAGTAATTGATTTTATTCATCATGTTTGGTTGCAAATACAGTTTCATCTTTAGAAATCTTCAATCCAGGTCCCATTGTGGAAGACAAAAAAAGACTTCTAACATAGTTGCCTTTTGCAGATGACGGTTTCATCTTAACTATAGTTAGAAGAAATGCTTTCGTATTCTCCGAAAGTTGTTCGGCGCTAAAATTCATTTTTCCCAAAGCTGCGTGAACGATTCCCGCTTTTTCAACTCTGAATTCTATTTTACCGGCTTTCACTTCTTTAACTGCTTTTGCAACATCCGTTGTAACAGTGCCCGACTTTGGATTCGGCATTAAACCTTTAGGACCTAAAACTCGGCCAAGTTTTCCAACTTCACCCATCGTATCAGGTGTTGCAATAATAACATCAATATCTGCCCAACCGCCTTTGATCTTTTCGATATACTCTTCAAAACCCGCAAACTCGGCGCCAGCTTTCAAAGCGTCTTCAGCCGCAGATCCTTTTGCAATTACAAGCACTGAAACTTTCTTGCCTGTGCCATGAGGTAGAGAAACAGTTCCTCTAACCATTTGATCGGCATGTCTTGGATCAACTCCAAGGCGAATTGCACAATCTAGAGTCTCATTAAATTTTACTTTGGAATTATCTTTAAGAATCTTGATTGCTTCATCAACACTATATTCTTTATTCTTGTCAAAATTCTTGTTAATAGCTTTTATTCTCTTAGCGACTTTCATTTTATATCCAACAAATTTTTTTTTGAATTTAGTCTTCGACTGTAAAACCCATGCTGCGTGCAGTTCCAGCAACCATACTTGCAGCATGCTCTACATCGTGAGCATTAAGATCAGGCATTTTTAGTTGCGCAATTTCGCGCACTTGAGCTTGCGTAACTTTTGCAACTTTGGTTTTGTTTGGTTCGGCAGAACCTTTTTCAACCTTGGCTGCTTTCTTTAATAATACGGCAGCAGGAGGAGTCTTTGTAATAAACGTAAATGATTTATCTGAATAGACGGTGATAACAACGGGAATTATCAGACCTTGTTTATCTGAAGTCCTTGCGTTATACTGTTTACAGAACTCCATAATGTTAACACCTTTTTGACCAAGTGCCGGACCGACTGGTGGTGAAGGATTTGCCTGTCCGCCAGGTATTTGTAATTTGATAAAACTATCAATTTTCTTTGCCATTTTTGAACCTATTTAATATTTATTTTTCTAATTCTGCTTGAACAAAATCAATCTCCACCGGAGTTTTTCTGCCGAAGATTGAAACCATTACTTTAATTTTCATTTTCTCTTCACTAACTTCTTGTATGATGCCTGAGAAATTATTGAAAGGACCATCGATGATTTTTACAAAATCACCAGTTCTAAAAACTGTTTCGGTTCTTTCGGTCTCGTCACCTTGAGATATTCTTCCAACAATTCTTTTCACTTCTTCGGGTTGAAGCGGTACGGGATTATTCTGCGTTCCCAGAAATCCCATAACAGACGGCGTGTTAATAATAAAATCTTTCGCGCGGATATCTAAATCGGCATGAACCAAAATGTATCCGGGAAAGAAATTTTTCTTTTTCGTTTTTTTCTTTCCGTCTTTAACTTCAAAAACTTTTTCGGTCGGGACTAATACGTCAAAAATTCTAGCTCGAAGATCGTCGTTATCTTTCAGTTCCGTTTCGATCAAAGATTTTACCTTATTCTCGTGCCCGGAAAAAGTCCTTACTACATACCATTTAGCTTTTTCGTTTTCCAATCTTAGAAGATTCCTTGCAATATTTTTGTAACAGCCATATCAACCACATAAGTAAAAGCTGAAAGCACCAAACAAACTATTATGACAACACTAGTAGATTCTTTCAGTTCATCACGAGTCGGCCAGGTAACTTTTTTCATTTCCTTGACGACATCGTTTACAAAATTGATAATCTTTTCTTTCATAACTCTTTCCGTTATTTACCTTGCACGTCAGGAGGGACTCGAACCCCCAACCTGCGGTTTTGGAGACCGCTGCTCTACCAATTGAGCCACTGACGTATTATTTAGTTTCTTTAAATACCACATGTTTACGAGCGACAGGATCGTATTTCTTCCATTCAACTCTGTTGGGATGATTTCGTTTATTCTTAGATGTTGAATAACGAAAACCAGTATTTGCAGTACTTTCCAGTGTTATAATTTGTCTAACGTTTTTTGATTTTGCCATCTTAAATCCTAATTAAAAATTTCTGTACTACTTATTTCCTTCTGTTGAGCTGATGACCGGGATTGAACCGGTGACCTCTTCCTTACCAAGGAAGTGCTCTACCAACTGAGCTACATCAGCATGGTTGAGCGGGAGACGGGACTCGAACCCGCGACCAACAGCTTGGAAGGCTGTGACTCTAGCCAACTGAGTTACTCCCGCGTTCAAAAATCTATGTGTGGGCGGCGAGGGATTCGAACCCCCAAAGGCGTTTGCCAACGGATTTACAGTCCGCCCCGGCTCTCCAACTCCGGCGTCCGCCCAGACAGATTTCACCCACTATCTCAAAAAGCGAGCTTCAAATATAGATGTGATCACAGAAAAAAGCAAGAAAGGAAGGTTCAATAATTTAAAATTTCGAAAGTTCATTTTTCGTAAGTCAACAGTACAAAATATCCAGCACTTATCAAAGCAATTGTGTAGGAATAATCAGATAATCAATACACAAAAAACCCTATATAAACGTAAAAAAAGACTTCTGCAAATTTACTTTGATTCTAATGAAGAATTTTCAATTAAAATCGAAACCGAATTTCTTAGACGGCTTTAATATTTTTCATTTTTTCAATCTTGAACAATTTGTAATTTATGCTGTCACATAAAGCTTGCCAACTGGCTTCAATTATGTTCTCTGAAACTCCAACTGTTGACCACGTTTCATATCCGTCGCTAGACTGAATTAATACGCGTACTTTCGCAGCAGTGCCGTCCTTCTCGTCAAGAACACGAACTTTATAATCGACAAGTTTTATCACAGAGACTTCCGGATAAAATCTAAGAAGTGCTTTTCTTAATGCGTTATCGAGCGCATTAACCGGACCATCGCCATTTGCCGCAGTATGCTCGACATCTCCACCAACTTCAATTTTCAACACGGCTTCGCAACTACTCTGTTTTTGATCATCAAAAAAAACATGAACTTTTGAATCGAGTGTTTTGAAGTAAGGGCTGAACTCATTTTTTTCTGATCGCAATATTAATTCGAACGATGCCTCTGCTCCATCAAATTGATAGCCATTGTATTCTAGCGCTTTCACATGAGATACTAATTTTTTTGTGAACTCCGAATCATCCGAAACATCTACTCCAAACGCTTTGGCTTTGTATTTAATATTACTTTGACCGGACAGATCTGACACCAACACACGCTGGGAATTTCCGACAGTCTCCGGATTTATATGTTCGTACATTCTGCTGTCTTTCAAAACCGCACTTACATGTATTCCGCCTTTGTGTGCAAACGCAGATTTACCTACAAACGCAGACCGAGTATTAGGAACAAGATTCATAACTTCATATACAAAATTTGAAAGCGAGGTTAACTGCTCAAGACGAATCTCATGATGAGCTGATTTTTTTAATTTCAGTAAGATGTTCGGAATTATGCTAACCAAGTTTGCATTCCCGCACCGTTCACCAACACCGTTTATTGTTCCTTGAACGTGCGATGCACCGCACTCA
>JAJYMU010000222.1 GCA_021786655.1 Bacteroidota bacterium | reverse complement strand
TTTTATGATGATGAATACGAAGACTACAGCATCCTTCCATCCTTTCCTCCCGACATGGATAGTTTGGATTTCAATACGGCGTTCACTTTAAAACCAAAAATTGAACAAGCATTAGGACGGCTTACCGATACTCAGAAATATGTTTTACATCTTGCTTATTACGAAGGATATGCAGTTGATGAAATTGCGGACAAGCTTAACGTTCCGGTTGAAACAGTTCGAAGCAAAGTAATGACGGCACTTCACAGTTTACGCGATTCGTTGGTGAGAGAATAAAATGGCAGACCAAATTATTCATGAAATGATTTCTGCATTTGCCGCCGGCTGCATGGACCCCGATAACTACGCACAGTTCAAAGAATATTTGGCTCAAGGTGGAGAACTGCCGGATCGTGAACTGGGAGAATTGCAGAATATCGTTTCGATGATTCCGGTAATATTAGAATTGGAACAGCCGGATGCGGGAATCAAAGATATGGTTGCCAAGAAGTTGATCGGAATGAAAGATGAAATCAAAGCGAAACTGATCAGCACCCGCAAAACCAATTCCACGTTCGGCACAACTCGCGGTGTAACAAAAACCGAATCAACTCCGCCGGCTCGTCCAAAGATGACTACTCTAACTTATGCAGACAGGAGAACCAAACCAATTACTTCTCCCGTTAAATCGATGGAAGAGGAATTGAAAAAAAGCAGCGATCTGCAAAAAGGTGCTGATGATGTTGTAACAAAAAAAACATCAGCTACTAAACCGGAACGATTGGAATCGATTAAAGCGTTCGAAGAAAGTCAACCCGCACCGCCGCCAACTCAAATCAGTTCAACGATTCAGCATACACCATTGATTGAAACTGCTGATGCCGAGAAAAATACTTCTTCCGGTATTGCCGGTTGGATAGCCATTATGTTGACGATTATACTTTTTATGCTGCTCGGTTACTATACTTATTCATCGGTCGATTCCTTGCGGCGGCAAGTTGAAGACTTGAAAACAGACGTAACTCAGTTAAATATTTCTATCATAACGGCAAATAAATTTGTTGCCAACTATAATGCGTTGGTCGAGTTCTTCAACTACAAAGATATTTCGATGTACGATCTTGCAAGTAAGGATGCCGCCGAAAAAGGTTCTGCCAGATTACTGCTTTCGTTTGCAGAGAAAGAAGGATTGATTCAATTCAGAAATCCAAAACCGCTGCAGCCCAATCAAGCATATCAGGTTTGGATAATGAACAAAGGGCAAGCGTATTCACTTGGAGCTTATCAACCGACTGGAAACGAATTTATTAGAATTACGTCGTTCCCATTCCTTCCGAAAGAACTAATAGACGGATTTGAAGTTACCGTTGAGTTAAGCGGCGGTTCTGCAACACCATCATCGAGTGTTTATTTGACCGGAACTGGGGTTCAGAAAGGTTTTCAACGCGGCAGATAGAACTACTTTTTTCTGTTGATAAAAAGACTGATACCGAAAACGATCAAGAGAACAGGCCAGAAGTACTCGAATAAATTTCCAATCTTATTTGCCAGGCTGAACAATCCGTAGTTTCTAAAAAAAGTTGCAGACAAAATTCCCAGCAAGATTAGAATTGAACCGGTATATAGAAAAACTTTCTCTTTGAAATTTTCTAAGAATAAAATAAGAAGTGCAGCCCCGCCGATAAAAAGAATGGAAGTGAATATTATTCCGCGGCTGTCAAGTAATTCAAAATGCGATTTCACTAGAAGAACAACGCCAATTAGAAAGATAACGGAAGCAAAAAATAATTTCCCTCTTTCATCATTTCCGAAAGTCTGGTTGACGGTTGCAATTCCGTAAAAGCAAAACGTAATTCCTATAATCACGCTGCTTCCAGTATTGATTACCCCGTAACCGTTCAATAATGAAAGTACGCCGTAAATTAAAAAACTCAAACCGATAATTATGTTATTGCTGCGTCTCAACCTTCTTCTCTTCTTCTAATTGAGTTGATAAACCAATAGCTATGTACCCAACCGCAAATAAACCCAGGGTTAATAAAACTGCAAAGATGAAAATTATTCTAACTGCGGTTTCGTCCACATTCAAATATTTTCCGATACCGCCGCATACGCCCAAAATAATTCTGTTATCTCTTGTACGCTTTAAAGTTGGCAGCGGTTCCTCGCTTTTCTCTGAAAGTTTACGCTTGGATAATATTATATAAACACCAATTGCAATTGAAAGCAGCGGGAACACAAAGCTGTTGGGAAAAAGGAATGATCTGCTGCCAGTAATGAATCCAATCTGCACGAACGCAAAATGGAAGCCGACAAGAATTAACATACCGCTAAACATAACTCTGAAATTTTCTTTTCTTTGATTAGCTCTTTCAACTTCGGCAAGTTCTTCCGGGTTTTGTTCAACAGGCAGCAGAGCGGCGGTTATGAGATAGGCAACAACGCTCCATCCGCCAAGTAGTAGACTTAGAATTGCAATAAGTCTAATGTTTGCAACGTCCGTGTCGAAGTATTTTGCAATGCCGGAACATGTGCCGGTGATTATAACATCGGATCGTGACCGCTGAAGTCGTTTGATGGAAACTGCCGGCGGAGCGTTTTCCATCTGCTCAAAAAGATTTTCTTCAAAGGGCTCTTTATTGTTTTGTTCTTCGGTCATTCCGTATATCGTTAAATGCCTGTCGTGTATTTTTTATTTTTCCTAACACGAACATAATGCATTTTGGTTCAAATAATTATGTTTTTAGATTTAAAAAAATCCATGCAGTATTGCATGCTTTTGATAATTGTCTTAAGCCGCTTTTTGTTTCAATAAAAATTCGTGCAACTAAAAAGGTATTCATTTATATTTCTTGAAGACAATACTTAATCGGAAATGAACGAACTAAACTCTCTCGGCAAATTTCTAATCATCGGCGGCATACTTTTGATTGCAATCGGAGTTGCGCTAACATTTTGGGACAAGATTCCTTTTCTCGGCAAGCTGCCAGGTGATATTGTAATAAAAGGAAAAAACTTTACGTTTTATTTTCCAATCGTTACATCGATAATCCTAAGTCTAATCCTTTCGTTGATCCTTTATTTATTACGCAAATAAATTTTAGTTACCAATTCTACCAACATACTTTCGGGAGGATAAAATGCTGAGAAAGTTTTTTCAGCTCGACGAGCTCGGCACAACGGTTAAGCAAGAAATTATCGGCGGCGCCACAACATTTGTAACGATGGCTTACATTATCATCGTTAACCCCAAAATTCTTGAGGCAGCCGGAATGCCGTTTGGCGCTTCGATGGTTGCTACTATTCTAAGTGCATTCTTTGGCACACTCTTGATGGGCGTGTATGCAAAGCGTCCGTTTGCAATTGCACCGTACATGGGTGAGAATGCTTTTGTTGCTTACACGGTTGTGAATGTTCTTCATTACAGCTGGCAGACGGCTCTCGGTGCAATTTTCATCGGCGGTGTTCTATTCACAATAATTACATTGCTGAACATCAGAAGCTGGCTTGCAAATGCAATTCCGGAAAGTTTGAAAATTGCATTCGCATCCGGTATCGGTCTGTTCTTAACATTTATCGGTTTGAACGAAACCGGTATTGTTAAAATTGGCGTGCCTGGTGCGCCGGTTCATGTTGGAAATCTTCAGGATCCTTCCGTTCTTCTCGGCATTTTTGCCTTTCTGCTTATTGGCATTCTAATGATCAAAAAAGTAAACGGCGCAATCTTAATAGGTATTTTGATCGCCGCATTTCTCGGATTCATTTTCAAAATCACTGAATTTCCGAAAGAGCTAGTTAGTTTACCTCCCGATATTTCTCCTTTGTTTTTGCAACTGGATATTTTTGGAGCGCTTAGTTGGGGATTCTTTGCTGTGATCTTAGTTGTCTTCGTGATGGATTTCGTTGATACGATGGGCACGTTGCTTGGGCTCGGCTACAAAGCTAAAATGTTGGATGAAAACGGCAACCTTCCCGAAATAGAAAAACCCATGCTTAGTGATGCACTAGCAACTATTATCGGTGCTGTTTGCGGAACAACAACTACGGGGACGTACATTGAGTCTGCTGCGGGAATTGAAGCGGGGGGAAAGAGCGGATTAACCGCCGTTGTTACTGCAATTTTGTTTTTGTGCGCGCTTTTCTTCGCACCACTTTTCTCCGCTATTCCGGCTTACGCTTACGGTGCAGCGCTAATAGTAGTTGGTTTGCTAATGATCTCTCCAGTGGCACATTTGAAGTTTGATGATCTTGCTGAAACAATTCCCGTTTTTATTACAATGACATTGATGAGTTTTACTTATAATCTCGGAATTGGAATGACGGCGGGGTTTGTTATTTATCCGTTAACATTTTTTGTTGCCGGAAGAATCAAAGAAGTTAAACCGGGAATGTGGGTCCTGTGTGCGCTTTCGGTTTTGTTCTACGTGTTCTATCCGTATTGATCGGATCGCAGTTGGCAGATAGCAGTAAGAAGTTAAATAAATTATTGGGGATTAAATGCAAGATTATAAATCATTAAAAGTATGGCAAAATGCTCACGCGTTGGCTCTTGAGGTATATTCTCTAACTTCAAAATTTCCCAAAGAAGAGCTTTATGGTTTGGTAAACCAGATCCGCAGAGCAGCAGTTTCGATTGCAGCCAATATAGCTGAGGGTTCCAGCAGAACAAGCAACAAAGATTTTGCTCGATTCTTGCAAATAAGTTTTGGTTCTGCAAAAGAAGTTGAGTATGAAATTCTTTTGTCAAAGGACTTAAACTTTATAGAGATTGAATCCTTTGAGAAAATTCAACATCAAATTGAAGAGATAAAAAAGATGTTAGTTGGTCTAATGAAAGCAATACGCTAAACCATATTAGACCGAAATTAATTTTCTGCGAACGGCAAACTGCAGACTGCTATCTGCAAAGGAGAATTAAATGGCTACAAAAAAAGCTTATGTCAAACAGATAAAAGGCGTAACATTTGTCGGCAAGACCGATTCTAATCACTGGGTAACAATGGATGGACCCGAACAATTCGGCGGAAGCGATGCCGGAACACGACCGAAAGAACTAATTCTTTTAGCACTTGCCGGATGCACCGGCAGCGACGTTGCGGTAATACTTCAAAAGAAAAAAATTCAGCTTGATGGTTTTGAAATGAATCTTTCCGCGGAAGTGCAAGAAACTCATCCTCAGGTATTTACAAAAATTCATCTTGAGTATGTTTTCTACGGCAAAGAAATTCCTGTTGAAGCGGTTGAAAGAGCGATTGAGCTTTCACAGAAAACTTATTGTAGCGTTACTGCGATGCTTCAAAAAGCGGTAGAGATAACACATTCATATAGAATTGAAGCGGCAAGAAACTAATTATTGAGAGAGAGTCTATAAGTATTCTTTAGGAATTAATTTTCTTCCGGCAAATCCTTCATCAATTCCATGGTAGAAAAGAATTTCGTCTTCATCGCTTCGCCAGCAGAGTAAAACTTCTTTGTCGTCAATGATTGAGGGAAAATCAACAAGCCCGACTTGAAAATCCCAATCCTTGTATGAGCAACCGATTTCTTCCAACTCTCTCATAAAAGAATTTAGTTCTCGAGTAAGGTGGTCTATCTCGTCATTGGATCCGGTGTCGCCGCTTAAAGAATCCGCGATGGTTCTGACTTGAAAAGCGTTGTTAAGAATATCTCGTACGATTTGCCGAACCAACGGCAAAGTCTTCCGTGCCTCTTGAGGTGTGAAATATTTTGTAGCTGTCTGTGCCATAGTCTTTCTAGAAAAATCTAATTTTTATCGTCGATAAAAACTAATTCCAAAATCAATTTAGTATTCTTTCCTACACTTGACAAATGTATAATAAAAATATAATTTCATTTCGTATTATTTCAATTAGGCATTCTGAAAACAACTAAGAAATATGGAAAAAAAGCCGATCTCGCTCTTTCAACTTGGGTAAAACTGGCACGCGCATTTGCATCCTTTTCAAAAAAATCCAACGACAATATCAAATCATTCGGATTAACTCAACCGCAATTTGCCGTTATAGAAGTTCTTGGTCATCTTGGACCACTTAAAGTCGGAGAGATTTGCAATAAGATGCTCGTCAGCGGCGGCAACATGACGTTGGTTCTGGACAACATCGAAAAACTTGGTTATGTGGAAAGAATACCCAGCAAAGAAGACAGACGAGCGATATTGGTTCAGTTAACGGCAAAGGGGCATGAGGTTTTCAACGAAACATTTAAGATGCATGCAGAGCATATAACCAAACTTATGTCCGTCCTGAATGCAGAAGAACAAAAAGCGCTTGGTGATTTACTGAAGAAGTTAGGAACGACGGTTAAGGAACTAACTTAAAAAATTTTGCGTTTATATTACGAGTTAGTATTATACTAAATAGAAAAAACCCAAAATGATCGAAATACGAAGAAGCAATGAACGGGGAAGAACAAAAATAGACTGGCTGGATAGCTACCACAGTTTTTCATTCGGCGAATATTACGATCCGACAAATTTGCATTTCGGACCACTGCGCGTAATGAACGATGATCTGATTCTGCCCGATTCCGGTTTTCCAACTCATCCTCATAACAACATGGAAATAGTATCCGATCTTTTGGAAGGTACGGTTGCGCACAAGGACAGTTCTGGTGGAGAGGGGACTATCACTGTTAACGAAGTTCAACGAATGACAGCTGGGAGTGGAATTCGCCATTCCGAATTCAATCCGTCTGCTGTCGAAGATCTTAAGCTGCTTCAGATATGGTTTATTCCTAACAAGCCGGGACTCACGCCATCATACGAACAAAAGAAATTTGCGCACGAAGACAAACAGAACAAATTGTTGAAGGTTGTAAGCGGTGTAAAAGAAGACGGTGTGATTTTCATTAATCAAGATGCCGTCATTTACCTTTCGGACTTGGACAAAGGTAAACAAGTCACGTATAAAGTTTTAGACGGGCGCGGTGTATATGTGCACGTCATTGAAGGGTCTGCAAATGTGAACGGGCAATCCTTAAATAGCGGTGATGCTGCAAAACTCACGGAAGAAAAAGAAATCTCAATTTCGGCTGAAACAGATTCCAAGATAATTCTATTTGATATGACAATGGATTTCTGAAAATTCACATCACTTTTTATTGGGCGCGTCGATTCTAGCCGCGCCTCTTCCTTTCAAATCATTTCTATTAATGCTAATTTTCATTGGTAAATTTTTGAACATTGTGGAGAAATCATGGCTGTTATTCGTCTATTCAGAGCAGTTAGACCAAATGAAAAAGTAGCTCATCTTGTTGCAAGTGTTCCATACGATGTTGTAAACCGCGAAGAAGCCGCTGAACTTGCAAAAGGAAATCCGTTAAGTTTTCTGCGCGTTACCCGTTCGGAAATTGAAATAAGAGATTTGAAAGATGTTTACTCGCCGGAAGTTTATCAGAAAGCAAAATCAAATTTTGAAAGACTGAAAGCGGAAGCACCGCTGGTTCAAGACACGGACCCGCATTTGTATATTTACAAACTAACCATGGGCAGCCATTCACAAGTTGGTGTTGCCGCAACGTTTTCCGTTGAAGATTATGATAATGATGTGATCAAGAAACATGAGAAGACGCGCAAAGTGAAAGAGGATGATAGAACAAATCATATCGTAACAACCGAAGCGCAGACCGGTCCAGTATTTCTAACTTATAAAGCTGTTGCCGAGATCGATAAAGTCGTAAACGAAACGATGAAAAAATCATCCCCGCTTTATGATTTCACTTCCACGGACGGCATTAAACATCAAGTTTGGATTGTGCCGAACGATCATACAAATACAATTGTAAATGAAATCGCAAAAGTTAAGAATCTTTACATAGCTGACGGGCACCACAGAGCAGCAAGCGCTAGTCGTGCACAAAAAGTGAAGAAAGAACAGAACGGCAATCACAAAGGTGATGAAGAGTACAACTATTTTATCGCTGTGCTGTTTCCCGCCGATCAACTGAAAATTATGCCGTACAACCGGGTTGTGTTCGATCTGAAAATGAACAAGGATGAATTTCTTTCCAAGATAAAAAATAATTTTTCGTTTGAAGAAACCGGTTCGCCAAATCCGCCTTCACAGAAAACTTTTTGTATGTACATGGATAAAAAATGGTATCTGCTGAAGCCGGGAGAAAATGTGAAACCCGGCAAAGCGGTTGGAGATAAACTCGATGTAAGCACACTTCAAAATTTTTTGCTTCATCCCATTCTCGGCATTGAAGACCCGCGCACCGATACGAACGTTGATTTCATTGGCGGAATACGCGGTACGGCCGAATTGGAGAAGTTGGTCAACAGCGGCAAAGCATCGGTCGCATTCTCGATGTATCCTGTATCGGTTGATGACTTGATAAATATTTCAGATGTTGGCGAAACAATGCCTCCGAAATCAACTTGGTTCGAACCAAAGTTGAGAGATGGTCTGCTAGTGCATGTGATTTAAGTAGGGAAAGGTCTTAGGCCTTTCCGATAAATATAGCGGAACGGTTTGAAACCGTTCACTACAACATGGAATAAACAAACGGAGTAGAAAAAATGGAAAATCGAATTTATAATCTTAGCGCGGGACCCGCGATACTGCCGGAAGAAGTTTTGCTTGAGGCACAGAAGGATTTTTATTCCTACAAGGGAAGCGGCATGTGCGTTATGGAAATGAGCCATCGCGGAAAAATATTTGACGGAATAATAAAAGAAGCAGATGCGAACCTTCGCAAACTTTTAAACATCGGCGATACCTATTCGATTCTGTTTCTACAAGGAGGCGCAACGCTTCAATTTTCAATGGTGCCGCTCAACTTAATGCCGCCGAAGAACAAAGCCGATTACATTGTTACCGGCTCTTGGGCAAAGAAAGCTGTTAA
>JAJYMU010000244.1 GCA_021786655.1 Bacteroidota bacterium | reverse complement strand
TCTTAACCGACCGTGAAAAGAAAATTTTATTTGAAGCGAGCAGAAAAAAATAAGTTTCTTATTGGTGCGGTTATTGCCGTATCATTTATTTTTTCTTACTGCTCACAAAATAAATATCCCCGAGATTTGCTTGCCAAGATTTACGTTGAAAATCTTGTTGCGGAAGGGAAGTACGATTTCAACCCCGACTCACTCCGTTTTCACCAGCAGAAAGTTTTTGCTAAATATAAAATCACACAGGATCAATTTAAGTCGGCATTAAAAGATTACCAAAACGATCTGAAAGAATGGGATGAATTTTTCAAACGTGCGAAAGTAATGCTGGATAGCTTGAAAGCGCAAAGCGTGATTAAGTAACTCTCTTCTTAGCAAAAGCAATTCTCAGTTTAGCATAACCGATTTTGTTTTCCAACTCTGTGCGCAATTCTTTCAGATCCGTTATACCGGAATCTATTTTCTTGTTGATGATTTCCAATTCTTTTTTATCAAACAACGAATTAATCTCCAGACCAGGTATCATTTCGATTAGCGTTTCTATCTGGGCAGAGACAATGGATTCCGGCAGCTTTGTGAATGAAGCGATATCGAAAAGCGAGTATTTCTTCCGGACCAATTCCAAAATCTTAAATGCTTGATCCGGCAAGTTTTTGTTTTTAAGTAAACGCGATAAATCACTAGACTGCTGAAATTCTCTGATTAGATTTAGGAATTCATCACCGACTTTGTTCAAAATTCTTTTGTTGAATCCTTTGATCTTGAGAAGCGCGGAATGAGTTGCCGGTTTCTCCTTTGTAATTAATCTTAAAACTTCATCGGGACAAATTATTTCTGCCGGCTGATTAAACTTAACAGCGGCTTCTTTCCGCACCTGCCGCAGAAGATTGAAAAGCTTGAGTTCGTTTTCAAAGTTTGTGTTCGAAACTTCTTTCTCATCATTTGCTGGCGAAGCATATTCTTCAATTGCCGCATGGGCAAGTACAACCGTGTCGTTTGCGCCTATAAGCATTTTTGAATTAATAAGTGAATCGATCGCTCTTTCTATTTCATCGTTCTTAAAATGAACGCATGTACCGTAGGTTGAGAATTTTTTAATTGACGGATGTTTTGATTTTCCGGTAAGAAGTTGAACGATATATTTCTTCTTCAACGGAATTTTGGCTTCGTGAACTGTTTGAAGAATAATTTCCTCAAGATAATCCAAAGTGTTTTGTTTCAACTCGGGTGAACCGGAACATCTGTCGCACTTTCCGCATTTGTAATCCGCAGTTGTCTGACCAAAATATTCTAAGATATATTTGAAACGACAATCATCAGAGAAAACGTAACCGATCATTTTCTCTAGCTTCAGTTTGGAGTGTTCAAGAATTTTTTTTGTCTTATCAAGATTTAGTTTGAGATCGGCTGCTTTAACCCGTTCAGTAGTCAAATAAACTGATGGTTCAAAGGTTGGTCTTTCATATTCAAGGATACCGGCGCGGGACAAAGTTTCCAGCTGGTCGATAATTTCGCTGGTTGTTGTATCCAAAGTGCGTGCAAGGTTGGAAATGCTCAAAGAAGTTTTTTGCGAAAAGATATTAGCCCCGTATTCGCGTGAGATAAGAACGACCAAATCCTTCATTTCATTATCAGCAAAAAATTTTACATAAAGACTAAGCTTCGAAGGTTCCAGCAAGAACTTGCAAAAGTGCTTGTGCTCTGCGGGAGATTTTCCCTTTGTGTAACCGGATTCTTCCAAAACTCTAATAGACGATTCAACTATGCCGTTGGAAATTTTTTTTGGTTGAACGAGCGAATAGAAGTTTTTATCCAGCAGAATTGCTTCATCGGGACGAGTGCCGAGCGCAACACTGCTTCTGTTGCAAAGCGCGTCGTAAACTATTTCAATTTGTTCGCGTGTGGGAAATGAAGTGTTGATAAAAAACTGCTGAATGGTTTTATCTTTTTCATCGTAGAGAAGAAAAATGTTGGATTCATTACCATCACGACCGGCTCTCCCGATCTCCTGATAATAATTCTCAATTGTTCCCGGCATGTTAAAATGAATGATTGAGCGTATGTTGCTTTTATCGATCCCCATGCCGAAAGCGTTCGTCGCAACAATCGTTTGAACTCTGCCGCTTATAAAATCATCTTGAATCAGTCTTCTTAATTCCGCGGTTAACCCGGCATGATAATAAACGGCATCTATACTATATGAGCGCAGATGTTCGGCAATTTCTTCCGTGAGTTTTCTTGTCGCAGCGTAAATAATTCTGCAGCCGGGATTCATCGAAAGAATTTCTACGAGCTTTTCTTTCTTACGCGGAGTTTGAAAAACGTGTAAGTGAAGATTGACGCGTTCAAATCCTCTAACAATAATTTTTGGCGAGATCAGTCCAAGCTGATTGATTATATCTTTTCTTACATCCGCAGTTGCTGTTGCCGTGAACGCCGCAACCTTTTTTATTTCAACATAATCGATGAACGATTTAATCTTTCTGTAGCCGGGACGAAAGTTGTGTCCCCATTCGCTGATGCAGTGCGCTTCATCCACAAAAACATATTCCGGGTTAAGAGATTTTATTCTTTCGATAAAGTTTTGATTGTTTAATTTTTCGGGGGAGAGGTAGAGAATCTTAAAATTACCATTCCTAAAATTTTCCAAAACTTTTTCAGTATCTCGGTAGTCTAATGTGCTGTTGATGAAAGCTGCAATCGGTTGCTGTGAGTTAATGGAATCGACCTGGTCTTTCATCAATGCGATTAACGGTGAAATCACAATCCCGAAAGTTTTGGACATCAAAGAGGGGATTTGGTAGCAAATAGATTTCCCGCCGCCGGTCGGCAAAATCGCAAGAACATTTTGACCTTCGATGATGGAATTGATGATTTCTTCTTGCGAAGGGCGAAATTCTGTGTAGCCGAAAAATTTATTAAGTATGACTTTTGGTTCAGTTAGCATTATTATGTTTGGCAGATGAAATCGTAAAATTAATTTTCACTTCAAAATATGAATAGTTCGGTAAACATGCTTAAGATCAATCACATCTCAAAAGACTTTGATGACATTGCCGCGCTTCAAAACGTAAGCCTGGAAATCCAACGAGGGGAATTCTTCAGCATTCTACTTCCGAAAGAGTATTTGATAACTAACTATTCTCACGCCGGCTTCTTCAATTATTAGTTTTAGTAAAAAGAAGGTTGCTACCTTTTAATTTTTAATCTTTTTGAAATCTTTCCTTGGTATGAATCTTGTCTTTTTAAGGATTCTAGCTCTCAATTTGAGTATTTTTGAAATGGCTAATCGAAAACAAACATGAAAGATAAAATGGCAGAAGAAAAATTAAAGTTGGAAGATCTCCTCGGCGGTGTTCAAAGAATAGAAGAGTTGGAAAGAATAGAATACGTTGCAATTGTTGGTGCCGGTGTTATGGGACAAGGTATTGCTCAAACAATTGCCGCAGCAGGTATAGACGTTCTGGTTGTTGAGCGCAGTGACGAGCAGATTGAACGCGCAACCGAAAGTCTTAAGACTACGATGGAAAGGGAAATCTCCCGCTGGGCTATGACTCAAAGCGAAATGAAATCCGTCCTTACCAGAATAAAATGGACTGTAGATAAAAATGAAATTCCCGAATGTGATTTATTAATTGAAGCGGTTGACGAAAATTACGATTTGAAAAGAAAAATTTTCCGTGAGCTTGATGAAATTGCCAAGCCGGAAACAATTTTCATTTCGAATACATCAACTTTGAGTTTGACGAAGATTGCCGAAGTAACAAAACGGCGAGATAGAATTATCGGTATGCACTTTTTGAATCCGGTTCCTAAAGTGCCGTTGGTAGAATTGGTACGCGCGCTCGAAACTTCGGATAAGACAGTTGAGATCATCAAAAAGTTTGCTGCAAAAATCGGCAAGACCGCGGTTGAAGTTTATGAGTATCCCGGATTCGTAACTACGCGCGCAATCGTTCCGCTGCTGAATGAAGCGATGCACATTTTGCTGGAAGGAGTTGCAAGCGCGAAAGATATTGATACTGCGATGAGACTCGGTTACAACTTTAACACCGGTCCACTCGAAATGGCAGACGCAATGGGATTGGATGAAGTGCTCGCATGGATGGAAACCTTGTGGGCAACACTTGGCGAAGCGCGCTACAGACCGTGCCCGATCCTTCGCAAGTTGGTTCGCGAAAGAAAACTTGGCAAGAAAACCGGCGAAGGATTTTTCAAATACGATGCTGACGGAAAACGAATTAATTAGGAGACGGCTGAATGAAAGTTTTGGTTCTTAATTGCGGAAGTTCATCAATAAAATATCAATTCATAGATACCGATTCCAGAATCGCTCTCGCAAAAGGAATGGTAGAACGAATTGGAATGACAAGTGCGGTACTGACTCATTCTCCTCATGATCGCGAGAAAATTAGAATCGTAGGTGAAATTCTAGATCATTCGATTGCGATCGAATATGTTATTGCTGTTTTGCTTTCACCGAATCATGGTGTCATCAAAGACAGAAATGAAATTCAAGCGGTCGGTCATCGTGTGGTGCACGGCGGCGAAACATTTTCCGGTTCCGTGCTGATTACCGAACAAGTAATGAAAGCGCTCAAAGATAATATTGAACTTGCACCGCTCCACAATCCGCCGAACATAAAAGGTATTCAAGCAGCAAAAAATCATTTGCCGAATACTCCGCAGGTCGGCGTGTTCGATACGGCGTTTCATGTTAAGATGCCGCCGCAAGCTTATCTGTACGGAATTCCATATGAGCTTTACAAGAAATACAAAATCCGCCGATACGGATTCCACGGTACTTCTCACCGTTACGTTTCGGAAAGGGCGGCACAGATTTTGGGAAAGCCGATGGATCAATTAAAAATTATTACCGCGCATCTCGGTAACGGCTGCTCGATGGCGGCGGTTGATCATGGCAGATCGGTTGATACGACTATGGGATTCACACCGCTCGAAGGTTTGATTATGGGAACGAGAAGCGGCGATATGGATCCGTCGGTAATTCTTTACATCATGGCAAAAGAAGGATTGTCGCTTTCCGAAGCAAACACACTTTTGAATAAACACAGCGGATTGATCGGTATCAGCGGCGAAAGCAGCGATATGCGTGAAATTGAAGAAGCAGTTGGAGAAGGTAACAAGAAAGCAAAATACGCGTTTGATGTCTTCACCTACCGGGTTAAGAAATACGTAGGCGCCTACACTGCCGCAATGGGCGGTTTGGATGCGCTTGTTTTCACCGGAGGCATCGGCGAAAACTCTATTATGGTGCGTCACGATGTATGTTTGAATATGGAATTTCTAGGAATAAGTTTTGATGACAATGCCAATCAAAAAGTACAAGGTGAGTGTACGATTTCATCTCCAACTTCGAAAGTGAAAGTGCTGCGCATTCCAACCAATGAAGAACTTGTTATTGCGTTGGATACTGAGGAGATAGTTAGAGAACAGCTAATTGTTCATGCTGCTGCCAGTTCTAATTAATTTTATCGAATATTAATTTTTTGTATGGTGCCGGAGCTAATCCGGCATCTTTATTTTAAAATGCTTTGAGTAAAAATCTTAAATTGCATTCAGAAAAATTATCGGACAAGGGAATGGATTACAAAATAAAAGGTAAAACCGTGCTGGTTTCAGCTTCAAGCAAGGGAATTGGAAGAGCGATTGCCGAACTGTTCATTCAAGAAGGATGCAACGTTACTATCTGCTCGACGAATGCAGAAAATCTTAAGCGTACTGCTAAAGAGATAAAATTGAAATTTGGAATCGAACCGCATTGTATAATCTGCGATATAGATAAACCGGAACAGATTGAAAACGCGGTGAACGTTGTAACTCAAAAATTCGGAACGATAGACATCCTTGTGAACAATTGCGGCGGTCCAATACCCGGTTATTTTGAAACACTCAGTGATGAAAACTGGGAAGCGGCATTTGATCAAGTTCTCATGAGTGTAATTCGTTTTACACGTTTAGTATTGCCTGGAATGAAATCTAAGAACTGGGGACGCATCATAAACATCACATCGCTCGCCGTAAAGCAGCCGGTAGATAATTTGATCTTATCAAACTCGCTGCGGAGCGCGGTAACTGCATTTGCAAAAACTCTGAGCAATCAAGTCGGAAAATATAATATCACAATCAACAATGTCGCTCCCGGTTACACTTTAACTTCCCGTATTGATGAACTTGCCGAAGTCCGCGCCAAGCAAGCGGGGACAACAAAAGAAAACATGTTGAAATCAATGTCGGAAGAAGTTCCGCTAAAAAGAATGGCTGCGCCGGAAGAAGTCGCATCGCTTGTTTTATATCTCTCTTCGGAACAAGCCGGATACATCACTGGTTCAACAATCGGAGTAGATGGCGGAGTGATTAAAGCAACGTATTAATTGCGAATTGAGAATGGAGAATTGAGAATTAGGAATTGAGAATTTTATGAAAGTTTTTGAACAACATGTTGAATATGGTAATCCGATTTTAGAAAAGAGTTTTCGATTTGTTACAAGAATCGTAAAATTCTATTTGATACATATTAAGAATGATCATCACGTAAAAGATTTGTTTAGACAAATTTTAAGAAGTGGAACGTCAATTGGTGCAAATGTATCTGAATCGCAAGAAGCTGCTTCAAAAAAAGATTTTATAAATAAACTTTCTATTGCTTTGAAAGAGGCTCGTGAAACCGAGTATTGGTTGAAATTGTTAAAAGAATCATCCGTATTAAAAGAAAATGAATTTGCAAGCTTAATTAATGATTGCGACGAATTAATCCGGTTATTAGTATCAATCTTAAAGAAATTGAAGGGGACATAATTCTCAATTCACAATTCGCAATTCTCAATTACTAAAAGTTTTTCCTCAAAATAGAGGACAGAATGAAAAAAGAAATTGAAATAGTAATCCAGCCGGAATTTATTGAAGATTCCGAACAACATAAACAAATTGCGGCACAGAAATTAAAACTCAATCCCGCTGATATAACCGCAGTTCAGATTATACGCAGATCGATTGACGCGCGAAGCAAAAACCCGGTATATCGCGCTAAAGTAAATGTGTTCGTTAACGAAGAACCTTCCGATCAATTCTCGCCAATCAATTTTCAACCGGTCAAAGGAAATGAGAAAGTAATTATTGTTGGAATGGGTCCCGCCGGAATGTTTGCAGCTTTGCGATTAATCGAACTCGGTATCAAGCCGATTATTTTAGAACGCGGCAAAGACGTTCAAACGCGTCGAAGAGATTTGCGCGCGATCCAGCAGAACGGCGAGGTGAATCCCGATTCAAATTATTGTTTTGGCGAAGGGGGTGCGGGCACTTACAGCGACGGAAAACTTTACACCCGTGCAACAAAACGCGGAGACGTGAATCGGGTTCTAAATATTTTTGTTCAGCATGGCGCGCAAAAAGAAATTATGATTGATGCGCACCCACACATTGGTTCAAACCGGCTGCCTAAAGTTGTCAGCTCAATGCGCGAAACTATTTTGAGATGCGGCGGAGAAATTCATTTCGATTCACGTGTCACAAATTTTATTATGACTACCAACCGCATAACCGGTGTGATTGTTAACGGAGAGAAAGAATTCCTTGGAGATTCCGTTATTCTCGCAACCGGTCATTCAGCGCGTGATATTTTTTATTTACTTCACGAACGCAAAATAACGATTGAACCAAAACCGTTTGCGATGGGTGTGCGAATCGAGCACCCGCAAAAATTGATTGATGAAATTCAGTATCATTCCCAAAAACGGAACGAAAATTTGCCGGCTTCAAATTACAGCTTAGCGTGTCAAGTTGATGATAAGGGCGTGTATTCGTTCTGCATGTGTCCTGGCGGAATTATTATTCCCGCGGCTACTGCCAATGATGAACTGGTGTTAAACGGCATGAGTGTCTCGCGCAGAGATTCTCCGTACGCTAATTCCGGACTTGTCGTTACCGTCGATGAAAAAGATTGGGGACACATGAAATCGTTTGGAGTTTTTGCCGGATTGGAATATCAGAAGGAGATTGAACGCATTGCATTTGAAACCGGCGGAAAGAATCAGACCGCACCGGCTCAGCGCGTCACGGATTTTGTTGAAAGAAAGATCTCTCAGTCGCTCCCTAAGACTTCATACATTCCCGGAATAATAAGTTCGCCGCTTCATGAGATTCTCCCTAACAATATTTCCGATGGACTTCGCAAGAGTTTGAAAATTTTCGATAGAAAGATGAAAGGGTATTTATCTGAAGAAGCTCAACTGCTTGCCGCAGAAACACGAACCAGCTCGCCTATTAGAATCCCCCGTAATAACGAAACGCTGATGCACGTTGAAGTTGAAGGATTATTCCCGTGCGGAGAGGGCGCCGGTTACGCCGGCGGAATTGTGTCTGCCGCAATTGATGGGGAAAAATGTGCAGATGCAATATGTAAATTTCTAAGGTAATTTTTTAGATGTGACTATTAAAAATTTCTTATCTTTCAAGTAAATTAATTGCAAACAAATGAAAAAGTTATCTGAAATAAAATCGTTGCTTGAATTGAACAAACTTAAGATCAAAGAAAAATATCACATCAAGCAAATTGGAATCTTTGGATCTGTTGCACGTGATGAAGCGACAGAATTTAGTGATGTTGACATACTTGTGGAATTTGAAAAGCCAATCGGATTAGATTTTGTCCTTCTTGGTGATGAACTGGAAGATATACTTGGAGTAAAAGTAGATATTGTTACACCAAATGCACTAAAACCAAAGATGTATGATTACATTAAACAAGATTTAGTTTATGTCTAACAGAGATTGGAAATTACTCTTTGAAGATATTCTTGAAAGTATCAGTAAAATTCAGAGTTATTCAAAAAACTTATCCTTTG
>JAJYMU010000273.1 GCA_021786655.1 Bacteroidota bacterium | reverse complement strand
TTTTATTGCGATTGAAAATATGCCGAAGTGGCGGAATCCCGATAAGATCGGGACAAGTTGGTAGACTTGCCTACCGGCAGGCAGGCGCGCTGGACTCAAAATCCGGTGAGTTTGTTATTGGACATAGAAAAAAGTTCTTAATAAAGTTTGTAGTAATTTGCCGAAGTGGCGGAATTGGTAGACGCGCTGGACTCAAAATCCAGTGAGGCTTAAACCTCGTGCCGGTTCGAGTCCGGCCTCCGGTACTTGCTGAAACCCGATTTTTTAACATGAAGAATCGGGTTTTTTGTTTTCGCAATTCCGTAATTTTGTAGCCACTATTTAGTCATAAATTTATTGAGCGATGGAAGAAAATAATAACGTAACGAAGTCCAAAAATTTTATTTACGAATTAATTGATAAAGATATTGAATCCAACCGATGGGACGGAAAAACGATCTGTACCCGGTTTCCTCCTGAACCGAACGGTTATCTTCATATCGGTCACGCAAAATCTATCTGCTTAAATTATGGTATAGCCAGAGACTTCATGGGTAGATTCAATCTTCGTTTTGATGACACAAACCCAAGCAAAGAAGAACAAGAATATGTTGATTCGATTATTGAAGACGTTCGATGGCTCGGCGGAGATTTTGAGGATCGTGTTTTTTTCGGTTCTGATTATTTTGAAAAGATGTATGGTTGGGCACTCGAACTGATCAAAAAAGGTAAAGCTTACGTTGATGACCAGACTGCGGACGAGATAAGGCAAACACGCGGCACTTTAACCGAACCAGGCAAAGAAAGCCCATACCGTAACAGAAGTGTTGAAGAGAATCTGAATCTTTTCGAGCGAATGCGCAATGGAGAATTTGCAAACGGAACGAAAACTTTACGTGCAAAAATCGATATGACTTCACCCAACATTAATCTGCGGGATCCCATCATGTACCGCATTGTGCATGAAGTTCATCATCGTCAAGGGAACAAGTGGTGTATTTATCCAACTTACGATTGGGCGCATGGATTGGAAGATTCCATTGAGGGAATCACACATTCCATCTGCACCTTGGAATTTGAAAATCACAGACCGCTTTACGATTGGTTTTTAGATGAACTCGGGATTCATCATCCTCAGCAGATAGAATTTGCGCGTCTCAATCTTAATTATACGGTGATGAGTAAAAGAAAGCTGCTTCAACTTGTGAAAGAAAATTATGTTGACGGCTGGGACGATCCGCGAATGCCTACCGTATGTGGAATAAGAAGAAGAGGTTATACACCGCAAGCGATTCAGAATTTTGCCGAGATAATAGGCGTTGCCAAACGCGATGCGCTTACCGACATTGCTCTTCTTGAATATGCAATTCGCGATGATCTTAACAAACATGCTCAGCGTGCAATGGCTGTACTTCGTCCTTTAAAAGTTGTTATCACAAATTATCCGGATACTGTTGAAGAACTTGATGCGATTAACAATCCGGAAGATACTGCGATGGGAAGCCGAGAAATTCCGTTTGGAAAAGAAATTCTCATCGAGCAGACAGATTTCATGGAAAACCCGCCGAAGGGCTATCACAGATTAATCCCCGGCGGAGAAGTTAGGCTGCGCTATGCTTATATAATCAAATGCGAAGAAGTTATTAAAAATGATAAAGGCGAAGTTGTTGAACTGCGATGTACTTTTGATCCGGAAACAAAAAGCGGTTCTGGCACCAGTACGAAAAAAGTGAAAGGAACTATTCATTGGGTTTCTGCGAAACATGCCGTTGGTGCCGAGGTTAGATTATATGACCGACTATTTACCGTCGAGAATCCGGGCGCAGAAGAAAACTGGCTCGATCTTATCAACAAAAATTCTCTGGAAATAATTTCCAGCGCATTGATCGAACCATTCCTTAAAAACTCCAAACCTGGTGAAAGATACCAGTTTGAAAGACATGGTTACTTTTGCGTTGATACAAAATATACAACTAACGAAAAGTTGGTGTTCAATAGAACCGTTACACTGAAAGATGGCTGGGCTAAGAAATAAGTTGGGCAAGCAGAGAAAGTTTCAAAACATTAGCGAATCTTTTCTACAGCAGAATGAATACGTTCAGTTACTTCATCTTTGCCGAGAATAACAAGAATATCGTACACACCCGGACCAGTGCCTTTGCCCGAAACAGCTAATCTGAGTGGATGGATTAGTTTGCCGACGCCGATATTTAATTCTGCAGCTATTTGTTTTAATGCATTCTCGTAATCTTCCTTGGTAGGATTCTGCAACGCGTTGAATCTGTCTCGCAGCTTTGTGATCTGCGAAGGTGTTTCTGATTTCCAATTTTTCTCAGAGCTGGCGAGTTCGTATTCGCGCGGACGCTCAAAAAAGTATGGGGATTTAGTCAAGTATTCATGGACAAAACTAACACGTTCTTTCATCGCTTCAATAACGCGGAGTAGGTATTCGTCAGGATAATTGTGAATTGCGAATTGAGAATTGAGAATTTCTACACGCAACATCTTCAAAAGTTCGTCATTAGATTTCTTGCGCAAATGTTCGGCATTCAACCAGTTAAGTTTTTCTAAATCAAAAACAGCACCGGATTTATTAACTTTTTCCAGAGAAAATTTTTGAATCAGTTCATCGATGTAATAAAACTCTTGATCATCGCCAGCATTCCAGCCAAGAAGAGCCACGAAATTTACAAGCGCATCTTTCAGATAACCTTTATCACGATAGTCTTCAACGGCAACGTCACCTTGTCGTTTACTTAACTTTGATCGATCCGGATTCAGCAAGAGAGGTAGGTGGGCAAAATGCGGTTTCTCCCATCCAAAGAAATTGTAGAGCAAAACATGTTTTGGTGTTGATGAAAGCCATTCTTCTCCGCGAATAACATGGCTTATTTCCATTAGATGATCATCAACGACGTTTGCTAAATGATAAGTTGGATATCCGTCACCCTTTATCAGAACTTGATCGTCAACATTGTTACTTTCAAATTCAATTTTGCCGCGTATTATATCGTCGAAAATAATTTTTTGGTCGGGCTCAACGTTCAAGCGAATAACATGCTGAATACCGCTCGAAAGTTTTTCGTCAATTTCTTTTTTGCTAAGCGAAAGGCAAAGCTTATTATATTTTGCTTGAGGCAATTTTCGCCGCTGCTGATCTTCTCTCAAAGCTTCCAAGCGCTCAGGTGTGCAGAAACAATAGTATGCTTTGCCAGCATCAACCAACTGCTGAGCATGTTGTTTATATAGAGCGAGTCGCTCAGACTGCATGTAAGGTCCGTATTGTCCTTCTACATCGGGACCCTCATCATATTCAAGCCCGCACCATTTCAACGAACTAATCAATTTTTCAACAGCGCCTTCTACGTATCTATTGCGGTCTGTATCTTCTATTCTCAAAATAAATTTGCCATTGTTTTTACGCGCGAACAAATAATTATAAAGTGCGGTGCGCAAGCCGCCGACATGCAAATAACCGGTAGGACTTGGGGCAAACCGAACACGAACCAAATTCACAGGAACTCCTTACAATAACTATTACAAATATATGAAATCTTGCTGTAGCAGAGGATTGAAATCATTGGACATCATTCCTTTATGCAAAAGAAAAAGCCCCGACTTGCATCGGGGCTTTGAGAATTAAAAACTTGATCGGGAGCTTACACTATTGTATTAGTGTAGTACTTAACTTTTTCTATGAACTCCTTACTGTCGATAGGTTTCGGAATATAATCCGTTGCGCCGGCTTCGAGACATTTTTCGCGGTCACCTTTCATTGCAAAAGCAGTAAGAGCAATTATCGGTGTGTCTTTGTAGTCGGGCAATTCTCTGATTTTTTCGGTGGCTTCAAAACCGTTCATGATCGGCATCTGCATGTCCATGAGTATCAAATCGAACTTATCATCCTTAGCCATCTTCAATGCATCTTCACCGTTTTCAACTACAACTACGCTTTCGAAATTATTTTTCTTTAAGAGTCGTGTAACGATAATTTGTGAATGTTTGTAATCTTCGGCAAGCAGAATTTTAATAATATTTTTGCCATGAATAACTTCATCAACAGGGGGAGGAGTTTCATAGCGGTTAATCATAGCATTTATTGTATCTGCCAGATCCTCAATGTTGGTGGAACGTTTTTCGAGCAGCTCGTCAAACAATCCTTCAATCTTGTAAAGATCATCTTTATAGTTTTCCTTGCCGGTATAAATGATGATGGGAAGGTGTGCAAACTTTTTCTCGGACTTTATTAGCTTTATCAATTCAAAGCCGTTAGGCGTAGGCATGTCCAAATCAATGATTGCAAGATCAATGTCTTTGTCTTGAATCAATTCCATCACGTTTGCAGAAACATTTTCTGCGACGGCAACAAAACCGACTGATTCAATAGCTTGTTTGACAAGATTTAAGGTCGGAAGGTCATCATCAACACAAAGAATATTTGAATTCTTTCTCAGTTTATAGTTTGTTAACACTTCTACAAGAAAATTGTAATTGATGGGTTTTACAAAATACTCAACCGCACCCATCATAAAAGCCTTCTGCTGTTCCGGCTCAATCGAGCAAACGATAACCGGCGTATTCTTAGTTTTGGGATGGTCGTGAATTCTCTTGAGGAGTTCCAAACCGTTTACATTCGGTAATTCGATATCTAAAATGATTGCAAGCAGTTCTTCCTGGTCAATTGAATTAAAGGCTTGCGATTCTGTGCTCACAATCGATGGAGAATAACCCCACTTATTCAAATAGTTGCTCAGCAATTTTGAAGTTGCATAATCGTCTTCTATAACCAGAACCTTATTCTTTGATGTAGGCTTTGGCAACTGTGAAATGTTGGTTTCGAGATCGGACATTACTTCTCCGCTGATTGTGAATGTAAATGAATTCCCTTTGCCCGGCAAACTTGCCGCATCTATATCTCCACCCATATAATTAATATATTTTTTTACCAAGGTCAAACTTAAGCCGGTAAAAGAAGTATTCTTGAATTCATCCAGTTTAGTTACAGCAAAAGGTTCGAAGAAAGTTTCGAGAGAGGAGGTTTTCAGGGTTTTGCCGTTATCGGAAATTGAAAATTTAATTTTGCTATCCGGTGCTGAAGAAACCTTTACCGCAATTTCACCTTGCTGAGTTAGAACTATTGAAACAAGCATCAGACTTGTCAATACGTAACGCAGTTTTTGATCATCAAACTCTATAGGTTTTGCAAGCTCTTTCTCAATGGTTAAAGTGAAAGTAACCTTTTTGCCGAGTTTGCTTTTGAAGATTTCTATAATCTCTGTAATAAAGTTCACGAGTTCAACTTTTTTGAGCTGCGGTTGGGCACCTCCCATATTGATTTTTGATAACTCACTCAAATCGTTGACATTCAACAAAATGCTCTGCGCGTTTTTCCGAATGGAATTAATGTAATCCAACTGAGCGGCAGAGGGGTGTTCGCCTGCAAGCATAGAAATAAAACCGATGATGGAATTCGCACTGGATTTCAATTCGCCCGATGTCTCGGACACAATTTTTGAAATCGGTGTGGATGCCTCAAACGTTCCGCCTTTGCTTTGGTACCAAACGTAAAGAAGTATGTTCAACAACTGAAGAGTTTTTTCGAGAGTTTCTTTCGCGCTCTGAGTGTATGCAGATTTCCTTGCAATTTTAAGAAGGAAATTTTCGTTGCCGTTGATTGGAATCAAACTGCAACTTTCAAAAGCAACATTATCCGAAATCTGAATCTCGCAATTTGGGTCAAACTCTAGCTTAAGATCAACATTCTGATTGAGATTCTTACATACCTTGCAGTTTGGCGAAACGCCGTGCTGGAATGTTTTGCGCGCACTGTTTGACCTTCCCGTTACGTTCAAAAGATTGTTGTTGCTGACGCCGAATAATAATGCGGCTTGCAGATCAAACTCGTTTACAAGAAAGTTACAAAGTTCGTCCGGGAAAAAATCGTCACCCCTGCGTGCATATTCTGCAAGTTCATTTAGTCGGCTGAGAAAATCTAATTTTGCCCCTATCAAGTTTTTTCTCTTTTAGTGTATGAACGCTTAACAAGAATAAATTCTTTGCAATTATAAGAATTTTATTAAAGACTTAAAAACCGGCAGTTTACTTAAGTAAGCCGCAGGCTGCTTTAAGTCATAAATTGTCCAGGAAGTAATTCGTAAACTTGTTTAAATAAAAAAAGGGGCAGTGTTGATGCCCCTTTGTAAAAGTTTGTTCAATTATTTCTTGTTGTTATTGTTTTGGCTGGCGCGATGTACCAAAATATTATCAATGAGTTTGTATTCTTTAGCTTCATCGGCAGTTAAGAAATAATCTCTATCGCAATCTTTCGCAATCTGGTCATATGATTTGCCGGTATGTTCAGCTAAAATATTGTAAATAGTATCTCGCGTTTTAATCATTTCTTTTGCATGAATTTCAATATCAGTCGTCTGTCCCTGTAAACCGCCGACCCATGGTTGGTGAATCATAATCTTTGAATGAGGGAGAGATGTTCTTTTACCGGCTTCTCCGCCAGCCAGTAAAACTGCGCCCATGCTTGCTGCTAAACCAACACAAATGGTAGAAACTTTGGAACGTATATAACTCATTGTGTCGTAGATTGCCAAGCCGGCAGAAACACTTCCGCCTGGAGAGTTGATATATAAATTAATATCCTTTTCGGGATCTTCGGCTTCAAGAAACAGCAATTGAGCGATTGTTAAACTTGCAACGTGGTCGTCGATGGCCATTCCTAGAAAAATAATTCGCTCACGAAGAAGGCGCGAAAAAATATCCATTCCGCGTTCACCGCGTCCGGTTTGCTCAATAACGTAAGGAACCAACTGATTATAAATCTCAAACTTTTTTGTTAATTGCGCTTCGGTAAGAATATCATGCTTCATTGTGTTTTTCCTTTTTCTCTTTTGATTTTTCCTCTGCGTCAACTTCCTTAATCTTTGCATTCTCTGTGAGGAATTTGACTACCTTTTCCTCTAACAACATTTCCGTGCGATTAGTGTCCTTGTAATATTTTACCAATTTAGCCGCCGAAATTCCGGTCTTATCTGATTCTTCTTTAGCAAGCTCTTCCAACTGAGAATCTTCAACTTTTATATTTTCCATTTCAGCTAAATTTTCCAGAATGATTTGCCATTTCGCGTTCCATTCCGCTCTTGGCTTGTAGTATTCGGCAACAGCGTGTTCGTCGAAATGTGGTGTCTTATATCGTTTCGAGTTTTCTCTTTCTAGATCAACTAATCTTCTATGTATTGAAGACACATATCCGGGAGGGGGAGTGAACTCGTTATTTTTAATGACTGTGCTGAGAAGATTGTTTGTTACAATTTCTTCGGTCTGTTTCTTGTAGTACTCTTCAAAATTTTTGTGAAGCATTGTTTTTAGTTCATCAAAAGTTGAAGCTTTATTTACAGACAACTTCTTGATCAATTCTTCGGTGAATTCAGGCTTTACAATTTTTTCAATCTTGGTTATTTCAGCAGTGTAAGTAAATTCCTCTCGGTGCAGCTCTTCACCGTGATGATGTTCATCTACAAAAGTGAAATTAAATGAATCGCCCATTTTTTTGTTCTGAGCGTTATCAACAATTTGAATATTTACTTTTTCATCACTCAAATCGATTTGCATGTTTTCGCTGCGTGAACCAACCAATGGAACGCCTTGTGGATCGATACGCTGCAAATTAACTGTGATTCTAAAAAACTTATCGGTTACAAGATCGGACTCTTCGAATTTGAAATGCGGTCGTATTAAATAGTCTATTTCTTTTTCAATATCTTCATCTTTAATTTTGAAAATTGGCTTCTCAATTTCGAGGTTCTTATAATTCTTCAACTCTAACTTTGGTTTGATTTCATACTTCACTTTGAAAGAAAGTTTTGTACCTGGTACAAAATCAATATCTGTCATTTGCGGAGTGCTGATGGGTTTTAAGTTCTTTTCGTCGACAACATCCCAAAATTTCTTGTTCGCAATTTTTTCACTTGCTTTGTACTCAATCGCTTCACCGTAAAGTTTCTTAATCATCGACATCGGTGCTTTGCCTTTTCTGAAACCGTCTATCGCGATTGACTTCCTTTCTTCCGAATACGCATCTTCAATTTCGGGAATGATTTCATTGTATTCTAAGCTAACCTCTACCTCTTGCTGCGAATTAGTTAATTCATTTACCTTGATTTCCAAACAAACCTCATAAAATAAAGTGAAAAAGTAGTTTATTAGTGCGAGGGGGGGGACTCGAACCCCCACACCTTTTGGGTACTAGATCCTAAGTCTAGCGCGTCTGCCAATTCCGCCACTCTCGCAAATGGCTTGCAAAATTAGTCAAAGAAGCGGGAAAAATCAAAAAAAGAGTCTCTTCTTAAATCTTTTGGCTGTTCGTGATTTGAAGGATGAGAATTTCTTATATTAAAAACAAAAATTATTCGGATTTGGATGGAAGACTTAATCGGTAAAATAATTGATAACTATCGCGTCGTGTCGGTACTAGGCAAAGGCGGAATGGGAATCGTCTATAAAGCTTATGACACAAAGCTTGACCGGTACGTCGCAATCAAAATGTTAAATGCCAGTGCGCACGACAAAGAACGTTTCATCGAGAGATTTAAGAGAGAAGCCAAAAACCAAGCAAAACTTTCACATCCAAACATAGTTGCGGTTTACGGATTCATCGAGTATTCTAACCTTCTCGGAATTGTAATGGAATATGTCGAAGGTGAGAGTCTGGAGAAAGTGATTGATCGTCAGGGACGCTTCAATCTCTATGATGTAATTTATATACTCAAGCAGCTGTTGTTAGGAATGGGTTATGCGCATTCTAAAGGATTTGTTCACCGAGACATAAAACCTTCTAACATAATTCTGAACAAAGAGGGCATTACAAAAATAATGGACTTCGGTATTTCGAAGTCGCTATATGATGATAGTG
>JAJYMU010000134.1 GCA_021786655.1 Bacteroidota bacterium | reverse complement strand
CCATAATTGCGCCGGAAAAAACCAAGATCATGCAGACTAACTGGATTGGAAGAAGTTACGGCGCCGAAGTTGACTTCAAAATTCACGGCGGCAGTGAATCGATAAAAATTTTTACTACAAGACCGGATACGCTTTTCGGCGCAACGTACATGGTCTTGGCGCCAGAGCATCCTTTCGTTGATAAGTTAACGACAGCTGAACTCAAAGGAAAGGTTGAGGCGTACAGAGATTCTATTAAATCGATGACTGAAATCGATCGTACTTCAACCGGAAAAGAAAAAACCGGTGTTGATACCGGAGCTTTTGCAATCAATCCCGTGAATGGAAAAAAGATTCCAATCTGGATTGCCGATTATGTCCTTATGACTTATGGTACCGGCGCAATTATGGCAGTGCCGGGACAAGATGAACGCGACTGGGAGTTCGCCGAGAAATTTAATCTGCCGATTATCAGAACTGTTCAAACACCGGAAAATTTTGACGGCAAAGCTTACACAGAAAATGGCCCGGCAATCAACAGCGAATTCTTGAACGGTTTGTATGTTGATGACGCAAAGAAGAAAATTATTCAATGGCTCGAAGAAAAGAAAATTGGTAAGCAGATGGTTAACTACCGTTTGCGTGATTGGTTGATTTCGCGCCAGCGTTATTGGGGAACACCAATACCGATTGTTCATTGCAATAAATGCGGAGAGGTTGCGGTTCCGGAAGATCAATTGCCGGTAGTGTTGCCGTACAATGTTAATTTCAAACCGGATGGCGGTTCACCGCTAGCCGGAAATTCAGAATTCGTTCGCACAAAATGTCCGCAATGCGGCGGAGAAGCCGAGCGCGACGTTGATACGATGGACACATTTGTAGATTCGTCATGGTATTACTTACGTTATCTAAATCCGCGATACGACAAAGGAATGTTCGATCCAAAACTTGCAAATGAGTGGACGCCGGTTGATACTTATGTCGGCGGTGCCGAACATGCCGTTATGCATCTGTTGTATTCGAGATTCATTCACAAATTTTTGCGCGATATAAAATTGGTAAACAGCGATGAACCGTTCACGAAACTCATTCATCAAGGGACGATAACAAATCAAGGCGCCAAAATGTCTAAATCGCGCGGCAATGTTGTTGATCCGAATTCGTTTATAGAAACTTACGGCGCGGATGTTTTCAGGATGTATTTGATGTTCATGGGACCTTACGAACTCGGCGGCGATTGGAGCGACAAAGGTATCGTTGGTGTTGATCGTTTTGTTCAACGAACTTATTCAATGTTCGAATCGTACAGCAATGTTGCGAAGGAAAATCCGTCGAAAGAAAAATATAATCTTGATGAATTGAACGAGACAGAAAAAGCAATTTACAGAAAGGCAAATCAAACTCTGGAAAAAGTCAGCGTCGAGATAGATAATTTCAGATTTAATACCGCCGTAGCCGCGCTTATGGAATTGCTGAACGAACTTAAGAATCTAAACGAGTGCAGAAAAGATTTTCAAACTTATTCGTTAGAAAGATTCGCTTTTATGCTTTCGCCGTTGGCGCCGCATCTCGGCGAAGAATGCTGGCGATTGATCGGAAAAGAAAAATCCCTTTTTGAAAAGCCGTTAACTTTTGGAGTCGATGAAAAAGCTCTAAGCGTAGATAACGTAACAATTGCAGTTCAGGTAAACGGAAAAGTAAGGGCTAAGCTGGATGTTCCGTTAAATTTATCGCAAGATGAAGTTAAGAGAATTGTATTTGCCGAAGAGAAAGTGAAAACTCATACAGACGGCAAACAGATTGTGAAAGAAATTTACGTTCCGAATAAAATTTATAATATAGTAGTGAAATGAAAATTGAACAGATTGAAGAACTAAAAAAAGAAGTCGAAGCGGCAGTTAAAAATCTGCTGAGCGGTAGACTCAAGAAAGTCATTCTCTACGGTTCGTATGCACGCGGCAATTATGATGAAGAATCCGACGTTGATTTTGCTGTTGTTGCTGATGTCTCTGTGAATGAGATTAATGAGTTTGATGATTCCCTAGGTACCACTTCGTTCGATCTGTCTTTGAAGTATGACGTCGTGGTTTCAATTATTCTTATTAGCGAAGAAAAATTTAATGGCTATCAGAATATTTTGCCGTTTTATTCAAATCTTGTTAAAGAGGGAATTCCGTTTTATGGGATACAGTGAAAAAGAACTTTCTGAGCACAGATTACAAAAGGCGAAAGAGGATTTTGAAGCTGCGAAAGAACTTTTTGCAAATGATAAGTTTAGCCAGTCCATCAATCGTTCTTACTATGCAATTTTTCATGCTACACGTGCATTGTTGACATTTGATAGGTTTGATAGCAAAAAGCATTCCGGTGTTATTCACTTCTTTCACCATAATTACATTGCGACAAATAAAATTGAGCCCCGATTCGGGAAAATGTTATCAATCGCATTCAATATACGAGTTCGGGCAGATTATCATGATTTCTTCATTGCATCGAAAAAAGACGCTCAAATTCAGATAGAAAATGCAGATGAATTTGTGAAAATGGTTGAAAAATATTTATCAAAAGTTTTGGAGAATTAATGTTAGACATAAAATTCATTCGAGAAAATCCGGGGTTGGTTAGACTAGGATTGAGAAATAAAAATGCAGCCGATGTTGTTGATAAAGTTTTGGAATTGGATGAGCAGCGCCGTTCAATAATTGCAAAGGTGGAAGACTTAAAAGCCAAACGCAATCAAGTTTCATCTCAAATTCCGATGATGAAAAAAACTGGACAAGATACAACAACAGTTTTTGCGGAGATGAAACGTGTCGGCGATGAAATTGCGATGCTCGACGGTCAACTCCGAACAATTGAAAGCGAATTGGAAGACATTTTGCGTTACACTCCAAACCTTGCACACTCGTCCGTGCCGGTCGGTTCAAGCGCTGAACAAAATGTTGAAGTCCGCAAATGGCTGCCGGATGGATTTGCATTCGAAAATGATTTTAAAATTCTAGATCACGTTGAACTCGGCAAGAAATTATCTATTATGGATTTTGATAGAGGCACAAAAATTTCCGGTTCAGGATTCCCTTTATACATTGGTAAAGGCGCAACCTTAGAACGCGCGCTGATCAATTTCATGCTAGATTATCATTTGCATAATCACAACTACTCGGAAGTTTTTCCGCCAGTGTTAGTTAATAAAGAATCGATGATGGGAACAGGTCAACTTCCTAAAATGGAAGAAGACATGTACTCAATCGAGAAGGACGGATTATATCCGGTACCGACTGCAGAGGTTCCGATAACAAATATTCATCGTGATGAAATTCTTGCGGAGAAAGATTTGCCAATCAAGTATGCCGGGTACACACCTTGTTTCAGAAGGGAAGCCGGTTCATACGGAAAAGAATACAAAGGATTGCTGCGCGTTCATCAATTTAATAAAGTTGAGATGGTAAAGTTTTCTAAACCGGAAAATTCTTACAATGAATTAGAACTTTTGGTAAACGACGCGGAAGATATTTTGAAAGCGTTGAACGTGCCGTACCGAATTCTTTTGTTATGCACCGGCGATTTAAGTTTTTCCGCAGCGAAATGTTATGACATCGAAACATGGTCTCCGGCAGAAAAAAAATGGCTTGAAGCTTCGTCATGCAGCAACTTTGAAGCGTTCCAAGCGCGGAGAGCAAATATCCGTTTCAGAAGAGAAGAGACTAAAAAGCCGGAGTTCGTTCATACCTTAAATGGTTCCGGACTTGCAACAAGCCGCTTGATGGTTTCTATTCTTGAAAACTATCAAACGCCGGAAGGAAAAATTATTGTCCCCAAAGTTTTACAGAAATACACGGGTTTTGAAGTTATTGGTTGAAAGCGAGTGTAGAGTATAGAACGAAGATCAAACAAAAATTTTTTCATGCTCTTCACTATACGTTCTACATTCAACACTCTACACTCTTAAAAGGAATTTTTTTTGAAATGATCGTGTTATGTGATAGAAGATAGAAAGGACTTTGTTCAACTTTGTTTGGTCATTTAGCTCATCTAAAAAAATATTTTGTTAGATACAAAAAGAAGCTTTCTTTAGGCGTTCTCTTTATTCTTCTTTCGAATCTCTGTACGGTTTACATTCCGCTCCTTATCAAAGATAGCATCAATTCATTAACTAGCAATTTTAGTTTTCCGCTTTTGGTAAATCATGCGCTTCTAATTGTCGGCACAACCCTCGTCGCCGGTGTATTTTCTTTTCTGATTCGGCAGACAATTATTGTGGTCTCGCGCGAAATCGAATTCGATCTTAGAAAAGATTTTTGGGAACACATTCAGAAACTTCCGTTAAGATTTTTCCAGAATAACTCTACCGGCAACATAATGTCGCACGCAACGAACGATATAAATTCCGTCCGTTCATTCGTCGGTCCGGCTGTGATGTACTCGATTGATAACGGCGTTCTGTTTTTCATGATAATACCGATCATGATTTCATTGAGCCCGCTGCTCACACTTTACGCATTGTTGCCGTTACCATTTCTCTCGATACTCATTTATTTGGTAATGAAAAAAGTTCACGTGCGCTATACGCGGATTCAAGAAAAATTTTCAGATCTCACGACGAGTGCGCAGGAAAACTTTTCCGGTATCAGAGTTATCAAATCTTATGTCCGCGAAGAATATGAAATAGACCAGTTCACGAAGGAGAGCGACGAATACCTGAAGCGTAAGATGCATCTAGTGAAGCTTCAAGCAATGTTTCAACCGATATTTTTTATGCTTGCCGGACTATCGAGCATCATTGTAATTCTTTTTGGCGGCAACATGGTGATGGATGGAAAACTTTCCGTCGGAACAATTTTCGCTTTCGTTTTTTATCTCTCGCTGCTGATTTGGCCGATGATTTCGTTCGGATTTGTCGCAAACATAATTCAGCAGGCGGATGCAAGCATGAAACGCCTTCTCAAAATTTTTAACGAGCCATATGAAGTTTCCGATAACGGTGAAACAGATTCTGCAGTTCAAAGTCTTGAAGGCACGATAGAATTTAAGAATGTAACTTTTCGCTACTCTGAAAACTTTCCGGTAGTTCTCGATAATATTTCCTTCAAAATTGAAAAGGGGAAAACGGTTGCATTCATTGGCTACACCGGAGTGGGTAAGACTTCTCTCATCGATTTAATACCGCGTTTGTATGATGTCACTTCCGGCGAAGTTTTGATCGACGGAATAAATGTTAAAAATATTCCGCTTGATGTTTTGCGCACCAATGTTGGACTTGTTCCGCAGGAAACATTTTTGTTCTCTGATACTTTGACGAACAACATTCTTTACGGGACTGAAAACGGTTTGCAAGAGACTGTTGAAAAAGTCTCGGATATAGCGCAGTTGTCAAAAGATGTAAAAGATTTTCCGAACGGATACGAAACGATTCTTGGCGAAAGAGGAATTACTCTTTCGGGCGGACAGAAACAGCGTTCAACTCTTGCTCGCGCACTTGCAATCGATCCGAAAATTTTAATTCTGGATGATTCTTTTTCGGCAGTTGATACGCATACAGAAGAAGAAATATTGAAACGGCTAAAAGAATTTATGGCGAAGAGGACTAGCATAATTATCAGTCACAGAATTTCAACGGTGAAAGATTCGGATAAAATTTTTGTTTTGGACAAAGGGAAAATTGCAGAACTAGGCACACACGAAGAATTAGTCGCACTTGGCGGCATCTATGCAGATTTGCATTACAGACAATTGCTCGAAGAAGAACTTTCGGAAATGAGTTAAGAACGATGGCTGAAGAACAGAAAGACGATGAGATATTAGGCAAAGCGTACGATTCGAAATTGATGAGACGATTGCTTAAGTATGTTCAGCCGTACAAAAAATATGTTCTGCTTGCAATCTCGCTGAACATTTTGGTTGCGGCACTTGGACCGCTCCGCCCGTACCTCGGCAAAATTGCGTTCGATGATTACATAGCCGCAAAAAATTATCACGGCTTACTTCTAATTGCCGGAGCTCTGCTTGGCTCGCTCATCTTTCAAGCAATCGTTCAGTACTTCCTAACTTATTACACTGAATTGATGGGGCAGAAAATTATTTTTGATCTACGCGTTCAAATCTTTTCGCACATTCAAAAACTCGCACTCAAATATTTTGATAAAACTCCCATCGGCAGAACCGTTACGCGCGTAACTAACGATGTTGACGCGCTGAACGACATGTTCTCATCTGGCATAGTTGCCGTTTTCAGCGATGTGTTTGTGATCATCTGGATTTTCATTTTCATGTTCTCTATGTCTTGGGATTTGGCGCTTGTAACGCTTTCGGTTATTCCGTTTCTATTCTATGCGACTTTTTTGTTCAGGAAAAAAGTCCGTGAAGCTTACCGTGATGTGAGATTTCATTTGGCGCGGCTGAATACTTACATGCAGGAACATGTAACGGGTATGAACATTGTCCAAATCTTCGCCAAAGAAAAAAGCGAGTTGAAAAAGTTTTCTTCGATTAATTGGAATCATAGAACAGCCAACGTAAAATCGGTTTTTTATTACGCGGTGTTTTTTCCATTCGTCGAATTTTTGAGCTCGATAACCGTTGCGTTGATCATCTGGTACGGCGGCGGAAAAGTAATTCAAGAGCATTTAACGATTGGAATTTTATTTGCGTTTCTTCAATACACGGAAATGTTTTGGCGTCCCGTGCGCGATCTGTCTGAAAAATATAATATCCTTCAGACGGCTATGGCTTCATCGGAAAGAATTTTCAAACTGCTGGATAACAAAACCTTCATCAACGATCCGGAAGTTCCTGTTCAGCCGGAAAATGTTAAAGGCGCGATTGAGTTCAATAACGTTTGGTTCGCTTACAATCCGGGCGAGCATGTTCTGAAAAATGTATCGTTCAAAATAAATCCGGGAGAAACTGTTGCAATAGTCGGTGCTACCGGAGCCGGTAAAACAAGTTTGATCAACATACTCACACGGTTCTATGATATCGAAAAAGGCAGCATCACTCTCGACGGAACCGACATTCGTGAAATCAGAAAACATGAATTGAGAAAATACATTTCATTGGTGCTTCAAGACGTATTTCTTTTCAGCGGGACAATCAAATCGAACATTTCTTTGGGCTCGGATAAAATTACCGGCGATCAAATTGTTGAAGCCGCAAAAACAGTCGGCGCTCATAGATTCATTTCCCAGCTTCCGAACGGATACGACGAAGAAGTAAAAGAAAAAGGGGCAACTTTAAGTGTGGGGCAAAAGCAGTTAATTTCTTTTGCGAGAGCCCTTGCTTATAACCCGCAAATCCTTATTTTGGATGAAGCAACTTCAAGCATTGATACGGAATCCGAGCAGCTGATTCAAAATGCGATTGAAAAACTTTTAGTAGGAAGAACGTCAATTGTTATTGCGCACCGTCTTTCGACGATACAAAATGCCGATAAGATTCTTGTCATGCACAAAGGGGAATTGAAAGAGAGCGGAACGCATCAAGAACTTTTGATAAAGAAGGGAATCTATTACAGACTTTATCAGCTTCAATATAAAGATCAAGAAATAGTTAAAACTGTCTAAGGGAGGATAGATGGCAGCAACCAGATTCATGACTTTGCCGCGCCACATTCTGGAAGGCGAAAAACAACACCCGGAAGCGACCGGAGAACTCTCCGCAATTTTACTTCAACTTGGTTTAGCTGCAAAAATAATTTCGCTCGAAGTTAACAAAGCCGGACTAGTTGACATACTCGGGTTCACAGGCGAGAATAACAAATCGGGCGACCAGGTAAAAAAGCTCGATATATATGCGCACGAAATGCTGATCAAAGCTATGGACCATGGCGGACATTTCTGCGTTATGGCGTCGGAGGAGGAGGAAGACATCATTCATCTTCCGCCGAATAAAAAAATTGGCAAATACGTTTTGCTCTTTGATCCTCTCGACGGTTCATCGAACATCGACGCCAACATCAGCATCGGAACAATTTTTTCGATCTACAAAAGAGTGAGCGAGGGAACCGGACCCGGAACGCGCGAAGACTGTCTTCAGCCCGGATACAAACAAGAAGTTGCCGGTTATGTTGTGTACGGCTCAAGTACAATTTTGGTTTACACCACCGGTCACGGCGTTCACGGTTTTACTTTGGATCCCGCGTTCGGCGAGTTTCTTCTTTCACACGAGAACATTCAAATTCCGAAGACAGGAAGAATCTACAGTCTTAACGAAGGAAATTATTTTTCATGGCCTCAAGGATTGAAAAATTACATCAAACATCTTCAGGCAAATCAGTTTGACGGCAAACCGTATCAAGCGCGTTACGTCGGCTCGATGGTTGCAGATATTCACCGCACACTTCTCTACGGCGGCATTTTTATTTATCCCGGTGATAAGCGTAACAGAAAAGGTAAATTGCGCTTAATGTATGAGTGCAATCCGATGTCGTTTATTGTTGAAGCAGCCGGCGGGCGGGCAACCGACGGCAAGAAAAGAATTTTGGAAGTACAGCCGGAATCACTTCATGAACGAACGCCGATTTATATTGGAAGCGAGGAAGATGTTTTACTTGTTGAAAAATTCTTGCGTGAAGCAGATGAAAGTGAATAATTGATAATTGAGAATTGCGAATGGAGAATTCTCAATTTGCAATTCTCAATTCTTAATTTTCGAGAGTTCTTCCGAAATCTTTTTTGCTAACTCTTCTTTTGTAATCCCAACAATCTTAAGTTTAGCAGAACGAACCAACACTTCCGGCGCGTCGCCTTCACCTTTCACGAATCTGTAGAGATTGAAACCAAGCCGGTTTCTGTCATTCATTATCGGAATATTTTCTTTGAAGCTGTCTGCAATGTTGTAGCATTGTTTTTCGAGCGATGTTTCCGGGAAGTATTTCGTTGCCGGAGGCGGTAGAGAAGTCATAATTCAATCCTAATAATTTTGCTTGGACAAAAATAAAGAAGAACGCTTTTACTAACAACACTTTTATCCTATGTTTTATGCGGGTTGGAAGCAAATTTTGAATTATCTAAATTTGCACCAATAACATTGCAGAACATTTGGACAACGGCTCCTTAAATAAAATATTGA
>JAJYMU010000144.1 GCA_021786655.1 Bacteroidota bacterium | reverse complement strand
TCTATGTAATTATTAAAGTTTGGGTCGGTCTGAAATTTTTCATTATCGCCGAAGACCGGACGTTTACCGTTTTTGTCTTTCAAAAATATTTTTGCGAGCCGGTTCGAAAGTTCATCGGAAATTTCTTTCAGTGTATAAAATTTTCCCGAGTTAGTCGGATGTTCAACTTTAAAATCATCGCCGTAGTAATGATGGAATCTTTGCAGCGATTCAATTATCAAGAAGTTAACGGGAAACCAAATTGGTCCGCGCCAGTTTGAGTTGCCGCCGAAAAGATTCGTCTCGGATTCCGCCGGTTCATAATTAACGCTGAAAACATTTCCGTTGTCATTGAATACGTACGGATTATCTTTATGAAATTTTGAAAGGGCGCGGATTCCGTAATCCGAAAGGAATTCCGATTCATCGAGCATTCGTTTTAAAATTCTTTTTAACCGGTGACCGCGCAGCAGCGAGAATAATTTTCTTTCTCCTTCGCCGTCAACATACCAGCGGGAAACCAGACTCGCAAGATCAGGTCTGTTGTTTAAGAACCAATCCATCCTTGCGGCAAAATCCGGACATCCTTCGATAATTTCCGGATCAATTACTTCAACTGCAAACAGCGGAATAAGTCCGACCATGGAATGAACTTTCAATTTGACCGAATGTTCGGCGGGAGTGTGAAGCACATCGTAATAAAATTCATCATCTTCATCCCAAAGATCAACGCCCTCGCCTCCAATATCGCGCATGGCGCCCGCGATGTACAAAAAATGTTCTAAAAATTTTGTAGCGAGGTCTTGGTATACCGGATTTGTTTTCGAAAGCTCGAGCGAAATTCTGAGAAGGTTCAAACAGAACATTGCCATCCAGCTCGTTGCATCGGCTTGTTCAAGATGTCCGCCGTTGGGAAGTTCCGAGCTTCTATCAAACACGCCAATATTATCCAATCCTAGAAATCCGCCTTGAAATATATTTCGATCATGCTCGTCTTTTCGATTAACCCACCATGTAAAATTCAAAAGCAGTTTGTGAAAAACAGATTCAAGAAAAGCCGTATCGCCTTTGCCGCCGTTTATTTTTTGATCGATCTTATAAACACGCCACGTAGCCCATGCATGAACCGGCGGATTGACATCGCCGAAATTCCATTCATAAGCGGGAAGTTGACCGTTGGGATGCATATACCATTCACGCGTAAACAAAACCAATTGTTCCTTGGCAAACTGAGGATCGATCATCGCAATCGGCAGACAATGAAAAGCCAAATCCCACGCCGCGTACCATGGGTATTCCCACTTGTCCGGCATGGAAATAATTTCCGAATTGTGAAGATGCATCCAGCCGCTGTTTCTTCCTTGCATTCTTTCTTTCGGCGGCTGCGGTTGAGCCGGATCACCTTTCAACCACATGGCAACATTGTAACTGTAAAACTGTTTATTCCAAAGCATGCCGGAAAACGCTTGCCGCTGAATGTTTTTTTTGTCGTCGTCTTTTATGTTGGTCTGAATCTGATTGTAAAATGCATCGGCTTCATTTTGTCTTTGCTTGAAAACTTTATCAAATTCTTGAAACGGCAACTCGATATTTCTGTTGGAAATTCTCAAGCGTATAGTTTTGGTACCGTTAGCATCAATGCTGAGGTCATATCTCGCTGCTGCTTTTGTTCCGGTGTTGTCCGGATTGACGGCGTTCTTATCGCTATGCACTACATAGTTATTTATTCCGTCTTTGAAAAATTTGTTTGAGCTTTCAAAGCCGTAAAGTTTTTTGAAATTAGTTTCGTTGTCGCAAAAGAGAAGTTCGGGTTTATCATCACAGTAGATGAAATAATTTCCCAATTTTTTGTGCTCGGCTTCAATCACACCGTTTTTTGTAACGGAAAATGAAGGTTTATAATCATCGTAGCCCCAAGACCATGTATTCCGGAACAACATTTGGGGAAGAACATTTAAGTCGGATTTGGCAGATGCCCGATTGTGAATCGTGATCTTGATAAGAATATCATCCGGATCAGCTTTTGCGTACCCAATAAATATGTCGAAATATTTATCGCCGCTGAAAATTCCGGTATCAATCAGCTCAAACTCAGGCTGGGTTCTATTTCTCTTTTTGTTTTCATTGATGAGTTGTTCGTACGGGAATTGAGATTGCGGATATTTATAAAGCATCTTCATGTATGAATGAGTCGGAACATTATCCAGGTAATAATAATATTCCTTTACATCTTCGCCGTGATTTCCCTGAGGTCCGCTAAGTCCGAAAAGCCGCTCTTTGATGATTGAGTCTTTACCGTTCCATAATGCAAGTGAAAAGCAGAGTAATTGTTTGCTGTCGCTTATACCGCCGATTCCATCTTCGCCCCAGCGATAAGTTTTACTAACCGCGCTGAAATAATCCGTGGACTCCCATGCATCGCCGTTGGCGCTGTAATCTTCACGAACCGTTCCCCATTGTCTTTCGGATAAATAAGGACCCCATTTGCGCCATGGGTTGTCATCGTTCTGCTGAGTTAGTCGTTTGTTTTCAATCATCTATTAACTGTAATTGTTACACTTTTTTCGAAGACTTTTTATCGTTCTCCGGAATCCATTCTGGTTTCAACAGCAATGTATCTGAAAAAAATCCATCGTTTCAATATGGTTTCAACAAACAGTCTCTAAAGTAAGTTTCAATTTATTAACATTGAAGAAATGATACATATTCATTATCATTTCATCAAATACTTTGAAAAGTTTCAGTCAAGCCAAATGATACCCATCAAGAATACTTTCCGCCTTAGGGCTCTGTTATTATCAACTCTCGTAATTACACTATACGGATGCGATGATTTCATCCAGCCCACTAATCATATTATCGATTATTATGTGTCGCCGCAAGCGGCTATCTATCAAATCAAAACGGTTGCCCTTTTTCCGATGGCAAAGGACGACACGACCGACACGGGAACGTTTTACTCGACAAATCATTTCATCAATCGTCTCGAGCAAAGTTTTCCAAATGTAAAATTTTTTATTCCTTCAATAGACAGTTTAACCTGGAAAGATTCTCTGCTCGTTCCGCACTTGATCAAATCAATCGAGTCGGACAACAAACTAAACGTAGAAAGTTTCGACTCATCGGAAGTCGGTAAATTATTAGCCGATGATAATCCAGATGCTATGATCGTCGGCTTAATAAATAATTCATCAAATAGAAGAGGTGTCGGACTGGTAAGGAATAAATTTCTTAATTTCGAATTTAGAGCCATAACGTCATGCGATTTTACATATTACCTGATCTCGCTGAAAGACGGAAGTACAATTTGGAAATTTCGAGTGGTTGGCGAGGAAGTATACGGCAGTAATCATATTAACGATGATTTCCCGCCGCTGGATACGGCAATTTCCAACGGAATAGATTTTTTACTCGATACAAGATTGCCTGAACAGGTGAGTCAATAACTTATTCAGTCATTCTACCGGTTTCGATTTTTGACACAACCTTCAATGCATAAAATAAAAGAGGTTGTCTCTAAAGTAATTTTTCAAAAAGTAAATCTGCGAAAATCAGTTTAATCTGCGTTATCAGCGTTCTATTTTTGAATAAACAAGTACTTTTGAGACAGCCTCTTTTTGTCAAATCAATTTTATCCTCTCAGTTTATCGAGAAGAATATTCACTTTTTTTGCTTCCACAGAAGATAACTTCTTAAGCAGTTCATCATAATGATCGTTCATTTTATCAATTTCGGCAAGAAGATTTAATCCTTTGTCCGTGATCACAACATCGACTCTTCTTCTATCGTCCGGCGAAAGTTCTCTCTTCACCAATCCTTTAGCACGCAATCTTTCGACGAGCCGCGATGCATCCGACATTTTATCAAGCATCCTATCTCTCAGCAAGGAAACAGTAGCAGCGTTTGGATGCTGACCGCGTAGAATCCGCAAAATATTAAACTGATTACCGGTGATATCATGCTTTCGAAATAATTCCGTCTGAGCTTTTGCAAACCAGTTGTAAGTATAGATTAGATTTACCGCAAGTTTGTGATACTCGTTTCTAAATTTCGGCTGCTTTATTTCCTGCTCAAGTTTCATTTTGATTTCTGCAATTCAAGATTGATTGTTATCCCGATCATCTTTCCGACTACGGCACCGCCTGCTTCCATCAAAGCATTCCATTTGAGATTATAGTCGAAGCGGTTCAGCTCACCGGTAATTTTGAATCCAGCTTTTGTATTTCCCCACGGATCTTTCACAGTTCCGTTGTAGGTAACATCAAGGGCAATTTGTTTTGTAATATCGCGAATGGTAAGATCGCCGACTAATTTATATTTATTGTCTCCAACCTTTTGCATCGATTTGCCGACAAAAGTCATCTTCGGAAATTTTTGGGCATTGAAGAAGTCGTCGGATTTTAAATGGTTGTCGCGTTGTTCATTATCTGTGCTGATACTGCTGACATCAATGGTAAAGTTCACCTTTGCATTTGAAAAGTCGTCACCGCTGGTTTCAACGCTGCCATCGAAATTTTTGAACTCGCCTATGACTTCGCTAATGATAAGGTGTGTTGCGCTAAACTGCACCTTGGAATGCGCTTTATCAATTGACCATTTGGTTTGAGCATTTAGTGATAAAAACCCGACTAAAAAAAGAATAAAAGCTACGCGGAATTTGAACATTTGGACCTCCTATAATTAATATGTTTATAATTAGTAATAATGTTGCAACGTTTAATGTCACAACATGAATGATGACGAAATAGTTCCAGTGAGAAAAAGGGGAGGAATTTTATTAAAGCATTAGGTCAGGGAAGTAAAAAAACTGAAGTTTCCTTTCATCTTCTTCGGTACCGGTGCATCGATGGCATTTACGAACATAAAACACAATCGATTCTTCGCCGTCGTCAAGGTCTATGAAATCCACTATTGACTGGCAGTTGCTGCATTGAACAACATGGAACGTGTTCAGCTTTTGTTTGCATGCGGGACAAAGGAAATCGGCATCTGAGAATGTTTTTTCGATACCCGTTTGAAAAACCAGGTTACATTTAGAATTGCTGCAGCGGGTGAAGCCCATTTGTCTCGTAGAAAAATTTTCGATACCAACCTCCTCCTGATAAGCGCCGGAAATATAGTTGGAGAGATGACTTCTGTCTATGCAAAAAATAATCCTAGCGATATTACAAATTCTTTCCATTTATTTATCTTTGCGCTGAAAAATTGAATAGAAACAGTCGGAGATATAAATGGATAGAATCCCTTCTTTCAAAGCATATGACATTCGCGGCAAGGTGCCCGGTGAACTCAATGCTGACTTAGCATATAAGATTGGTAGAACGTACGCTACCTTGTTAAAATGTAAATCTGTTTTAATCGGCAGAGACGTTCGTAAATCCTCGCCGGAACTTTCCGAATCGTTGGCAAAGGGTTTAAACGATGCCGGATGCGACGTAATCGATTTAGGATTATGCGGAACCGAAATGATTTACTTCGGAACGCCATATCTCAATGCCGATGGCGGTATAATGATCACGGCAAGTCATAATCCGCCTGAATACAATGGACTAAAGTTTGTTAAGAAAGGTTCTGTTCCAATGGGCTACGATGCCGGTCTCGATGAGATTGAAAAACGAATTCTGAAAAATGATTTAGGAGAAGTTGCCGACGTAAAAGGAAAAATTCATCAGAAAGATTTAATGAATGAATTTATAGATAGCTTGAAAAGATTCTACAATGCGGAAAAAATGAAGCCGCTCAAAGTAGTTGTTAACGCTGGGAACGGGTGCGTTGGTCCGGCATTAGACACGCTGGAAAAATTTCTTCCGATTAAGATGATTAAGATTTTTAACGAACCGGATTCAAATTTCCCGAACGGCGTTCCGAATCCGCTTCTCCCTGGAAACCGCCAGGCAACAATTGATGCAATCAAAAAACATCGGGCAGATCTGGGCGTAGCATGGGACGGTGATTACGATCGCTGTTTTTTCTTCGACGAAGACGCTAACTTTATAGAGGGTTATTACATTGTCGGCATTCTTGCCAAGTCTATACTCAAGTTAAATCCGCAAGAAAAAGTTGTTCACGATCCCAGATTAATTTGGAACACAGTGGATGTAGTTTCGAGGGCGGGCGGAAAAGCTGTTGTTTCAAAAAGCGGACATGCTTTTATCAAGCAGAAGATGCGGGAAGAAAACGCTATTTACGGCGGCGAAATGTCTGCCCATCATTATTTTAGAGAAAATTACTATTCCGATAGCGGTTTGATCCCGTTTCTTTTGATATTACAGCTAATGTCGGACGAAAATGTAAAAATGTCTGAATTGGTGAGGGAAATGGTCAAAAATTATCCATGTTCGGGAGAAATTAATTCAACGGTTTCTGCACCGGCACAAAAAATTGAAGAAATTAAACAAAAATACAGCAACGGAACTCAAAACGAGTTGGACGGTATAAGCGTTGAGTTTCCGGACTGGAGATTTAACGTCAGAATGAGCAATACAGAGCCGCTTTTGAGACTAAATGTCGAAACAAAAGCCGATGAAAAATTAATGAAAATAAAAACGCAAGAGCTCTTGGATTTTATCAGAACTTAATTTACATTTCGGATGTGGGTAAAAGAAATTTGAATCTTTCCAACGAAAATCTTGTTTAACGTCTAAAGAGATGGTAATTGAAAATTTGATGCGGGAGTTTTGAAAAAATGTCGACTGGACAAGAAAAGACGATTGATGTTGATAAACTTCTTAAGAACAAATTGAAATCCGTTAGTACCGGTTCTTTAGAAGACGCAATTTCGAAAGTCGTTAGCGAGATGGTTGGAGAAGATTACAAATGCACAATTGGAGAAGTTAAGTACACATTATTTAGCGGTGCAGATTTCCACGTAAAGATTGAATTGACGTATAATCCTGAACAATAAAAGTTTGTAGGGAGTTGCGGCTGAGCTTAGGTCCCCCCCCAACCTGAGTTTGGCTCTTCTCCCTACGTTATTTTAAACCCCCCATAATTTTTCCCAACTCAATCACAACATGATCCATTTCTTCTTGAGTATTATAAAAATGGGGCGAGAGACGAACCAATCCCTCTCTAACTGCACAAAATATTTTTCTCTTTTCCAATTCTTGGAATACTTCAGTTGATCTCTCACTTTTGAACGATACAATTCCCGCACGATTAGAATCCGGTACATTTCTTAAGACCGGTTCGATGCCTACCTCTGATAATTTCTGAATAAAGTAAGAAGTGTTTACCAGAATATTTTTTTCAATGTGACCCATTTCAAATTTTTGAAACAAATCGAGCGAGGCATCAAAAATTGCAACGCCGAGTGCATTCAACGTTCCATTCTGGAAACGTTCCGCACTGGATTTCAACGACAAATTATAATCAAGAAAATTCCATGAATCGTTTACAGAAGTCCATCCTACATTTTTTTGTATGATGCGGTTTTGCAATTCTTCAGTGATGTAAAGGTATGACATCCCTTGGCTGCTCATAAACCATTTTTGTGTTCCGCCGGCAAGAAAATCGATCTTGGACTTGTTGACATCGATTTGAACGACACCGGCGCCTTGAATTGCATCCACACAAAAAATAATTCCGTGTTTGCGGCATAGCTCGCCAATTGCATCGATGTTGGCGCGGTACCCCGAAAGAAATTGCACTAAACTTATTGATAGCAATTGTGTTCTTGGAGTGATTAGTTTCTCAAGATCATCAATATCTACCATACCGTTTCTGGATTGAGCAAAATCAATTTCAACGCCTTGGCTTTTCAAGTTTAAGAAGGGATACACGTTTGACGGGAATTCAACATCATTCAAAATTATTCTGTCGCCGGATTTCCAGTTCAATCCTTGTGCGAGAATGTTCAATCCGTTCGAGACATTATCGATCCATGCTAAGCGATCCGGCACGGTGCCAAGCAAACCGGAAAGTTTTCTTTTTGCATCGTCACTCCATTTAAGGAACATCTTGTAGATTTCAATCTGCGTTCCGCTCCGTCGTTCCGCGTATTCTTGTACACGGCTCAGAACCAAATTTGACCACGGTCCGATGGCAGCATGATTGAAATAAGTCTGATCGGTTTTTAAGTGAGGGAATAATTCCCGGACTTCCTGAATCGTCATTAAGATTTCCTTTCTTTATTGACGACTCAAAAATAAAAGAAAGTTTTCGATAATGATATTAGGAATTACAGCAAGTGAACAAATGGAAAAATTATTTGAAATAGCTGCAGCATTTTATGGCGTGATGATTCCCGCAAGAGCAAGAAGAAATTTTCTACGCATTGTCGCTCAGCATCTCGACGAAAGATATTCACTCGAAACTGCAATCGGACTCGCGCTGCGCAAGCTAAGATTAAAATAATTTGTTGTTACAAGCTTAATGAAGCAAAGCGGTCAAGGTGTGTCATTAACCGCCAAGAAAAAGTTCGGCGTTGCATCGAAACGCTTCAACCAACCACCCCGGAAGGTTCTTCACTGCACCAAACAGATTCAACTTAACGCCCAAATGGTTCACGGCATCACCTCAGCGCTTCACCCGAGTACCTCACGAGGTACTCCTAATTGTTGTGGCTAATGCGAAGATTATAGGATATTTCACGACCTGAAGAGGCTATGTGAAAATGTGAATTGTAGAGCGAGATTCATCTCGCTTATTATAAATTTAGTATGTTTTTGCAGCATTCCTTAGCGAAATAAATTTCGCTCTACAATTTTCACACAGCCTCAGAAGGTCTTGGCTAATTAAAAAATCACTTTCTGGCAGACCCTAAAGATCAAACCAAAACCTTCAAGGTTTTTCAACTCTTGGCTTTTATTTAATAATCAGCTAAATTCAAATGGGAAATAAGTATAAGGAAGGACATAATGCTTGCAATACGGCAAAGAAAAAATGTTGTTGACAATAAAGTTATTGTGGATGTCCCCAATAATTTCGGGAACGAGGTTGAGGTAATAATCCTATCGAATTTCGACGAACAAAAATCTAAAGATATAACAGGGCAAAATAATTTTGAAGAAAAAAACTGGGCAAATTTAACCGTTAAAGAATTTCTTGACGGTTATAGCGAGAGCGACTTAATTTACGATAATTATAAGAAATGAGATATAAACTTGGG
>JAJYMU010000118.1 GCA_021786655.1 Bacteroidota bacterium | reverse complement strand
CGGCACGACGGCAGGCAACGGATTATTATCCGGCAAAACGAAAAAAAACAAAAAACATCTTAACTACGCAGATCATATTTTCATTAACGACAAAAGGAATCCCGGTTTTTATCCCGTGAAGAATATCGTTTTGATAAGGACGCTTAGAGATTATACTCAGCTTTATCTTTACGGCGAGAAAAAGTTTTTCCTTCGCAAATCCATGATCTACTGGGAAGAGAAATTGCCCAAGAATAAGTTTGTTAGAATTCATAAACAGGCTATGATAAATGTTGATTATGCTGAAAAGTTCGAACCGATCAGCAGCTATCGGCTTCAGGTGAGTATGAAAGGATACCATGAGAAGCTGGTGGTGAGTCAGAGATACAGCCACACATTCAAAAAACTGCTCTAAAAAGATATACTTTTATCGCTTGTCGCATTATTTCATCGTTCGTCTCATAGTAATTAGAATTTTTAGCTTCGGAGGTTACCTTTGTACCGCACCCTCTGAGTGGAATTGAAATGACATCCTTTTGGCTGGGAGGATCGTAAAAGTTTTCAATTCCACTTTCTTTTTTCCGCACGTTGTTTGAAAAAATGGCAATTTGAAAGGAGTTACTTACATGCTAAATGAAAATGTTATAACATCATTAGCAGGAAATTTCAAAACCGCCGAAAACCTTACCGATCATCAAGATAAAAGTAATAGTGATACCTCCAGTATTTGTACGGCATGTCGAGAAAAATTTTACAAAATAATTGCCGAGTTTTCCGATGACTGGGTTTACTGGATAAACCCGGACTCATCCGTAAATTATGTTTCACCGTCGTGCAAAATGATAACCGGCTATGATGCGGAAGAAATGTTAACCGATAAAGACTTCCTAAGAAAAATCATTTATCCCGAAGATGTTGAAAAACTGGACAAGCACGACAGACTAATTGCAGAAGGAAATAACCTCTGTGCGGACGAATACAGAATCATATCCAAAACGGGCGAGATCAGATGGATAGCAAGTGTTGGTCAAGCGGTTTATGATGATGATGACAATTATATCGGGAGACATGTTTGTAACAAAGACATTACGGAAATAAAAAATCACCGGCATACCAACGAGCAAAACGACAAACTTGTTCTTCAAATCTATGATAACGCTACAATCGGTTATTATCAGATTTACTTCGACGGCAAATTAAAAAGTGTAAACAACATCTTTCTTAACATGCTGGGGTATTCGTCCGCAACTTTTTTTGATGAATTAAATTTTGAAGAGTATTGCATACTAAGTCTTAATAAAAGAGAAGGATTCAAGAAAGCGTTAAAGAAATACGGCAAGCTCAAAGATTTTGAATCGGAATGGGTAATGAAGGATGGTACATTGGTTTATCTTCGCGAAACAGCACGCGCGGTAAGGGATGAAAACGGAATGCTTGCTTACTACGAAGGTATTGTTCAGGATATCACGGAAAAGAAAAAAGCTGAAGCGGCATTTCTTGAAGCATCGCGTCAAAAAAGAAAATCTGAGGAATTGAAATCGGAATTCCTTGCGACGATTTCTCATGAGATTAGAACGCCGCTGAACGTGATTATGAATTTTACGAATCTGATGAAACTTGATCTTGATGAAAGCACCAACAAGGATGTTTGCGAGAGTATTAACATCATCGAACGCGAGGGCAGAAGGATTCAGCGCACTATCGATCTTATACTCGAAATGTCTCAGCTTCAAACCGGCACTTATGATTACAACATAGAGCAAATAGATTTGGTAGAAGACGTTTTAAACGATATTTACAAAAAGTATAGGATTGCCGCTGCGGGCAACAATCTCAAATTCTCTTTGACAAATAATCTTACCGACGCCGGAATGGTAGCCGATAAACATAGTGTTTACCAGATTTTCAATCAGTTGATAGATAACGCAGTTAAGTACACTAAATCCGGCAAGGTGGAAACCGTTCTATACCGCAATGAGGATAACCAAATAACCGTTGAAGTTACAGATACCGGCGTTGGAATTCGCGAAGACTACCTGCCTCTTTTGTTCAAGGTTTTTTCTCAAGAAGATAATACTTACGCCAGATCGTTTGAAGGAATGGGTCTGGGATTGGCTATTGCGAAGAAACATTGCGAGTTGAACAACGCAACCATAACAGTTGAAAGCCAAAAGGGAAAGGGAACAACTTTTACGGTGGTCTTCAGAAATTAAACCGATCACTCAAGTATTTTAAAAATCTCCGCGCTCATGCCGGCAACTTCCAACCGCATCGTTGAATCTAAATTTGCTGTTGCACCGGTTTTTACATTCACCAGTTTTGAATTTTTAGAAATCAAATCTTTTGCAACGGAGAGATCGGCAACATTAATATCCTTGCTATCGTTTATTACGACCAGCATTTTTTCTTTGCCTAAAATTCTGAAATAGAAATAAAGATTCTTGCTTGGTGGAAAATGAACAAGTCTTCCTTGGGATAGCGCCGGAAATTTTTCCCGCAGATGAAGCAATTCCCTCAAGAAATTAAAAAGATTATTCTCTTCAGGTGTTCTGCCTTCTTTGGTAAAAGCATTTCTGGTATCATGCGGAAAACCTCCGGGGAACGGAACCCGGAGCGTTCCATCATCGGTAGTCCCGACCAATCCGATTTCGGAACCGTAAAAAATTTCCGGGATACCGCGCGTTGTTAACAAAATTGTATAAACGATTTTTGCTTTGTCAAAATTGCCTTTTGCGAAATACATTACGCGGGGCAGATCGTGATTATCGGCAAACGTAACCAGGTTGTTCGGATTCTTATACAAATAATCTTTTGCAAGCAAATTGAAAAAACTAAACAAATTATTTTCACCAGATAAATATTTTATAAACACATCGCGCAAACCGAAATCTGTTAACGCAGGAAGGTTTGTATTGAAATGTCTCGGCAGAAAAGTATCTTTCTGATATCCGGCTATGAATGCCGGTTCGCCCGACCAGACCTCGCCGACAATGTTAAGTGTCGGATATTCGTTCAAAATAGTTTTTGCCCATCGCGCCATAAATTTTTGATTGTTGTATGGATAAGTATCCTCGCGGATTCCATCAACACCGGCATACTCAACCCACCAAATTGTATTTTCGATTATGTAATTGGCGACGAAAGGATTTGCACCGTTTAAGTCCGGCATGGAATTAACAAACCAACCCTGCTCAATATGTTTAATTGTCGAACTGTCCGCATACGGATCGGTAAATTCCATCTTGTTATGATCCGCGTTAAGATGATTTTCAACTGTTCCGTTCAGCCAATCCGGTGTCGGTAAATTTTTAATCCACGGATGATCGTCGCTGCAATGGTTTGAAACGTGATCGAGAATAACTTTTAGCCCTTTCTTATGTGCGTCATCAACAAAAGTTTTGTAAAGTTCGTTCGATCCTAAACGGGGATCAACTTTATAAAAATTTGTTGTCGCGTAACCATGATATGAGCGGAAAGTATTGTTCTCCGTTACCGGCGTTGACCAAATAGTTGTGAATCCCAAATCTTTAATGTAGTCAAGCCGGTCAATCATTCCTTGAATGTCGCCGCCGGCGCGCGCTTGTCCGGGAATCTTATTCATGTAATCGTAGTATCCCGGTATCGAATCATTCGAAACGTCGCCGTCGTCAAAACGGTCAGGCATGATAAGGTAGATCACATCTTTATCGGAAAAACCTTGAAAGCGTTTTTTGTCGTTCTCCCTTTTCAAAATTGGAAACTTGACAGAGGTCTTTACATTTCCTTTGGTCAGAATCAACTCATAATTGTCCGGCGCAATGTTTTTGCTTATCGTAATATCGATGAAGGCATAAGTCGGATTGGAAATTTTATGAACATTCTCGACCTTTATGCTTGATGTGTTGAACTTTGCGGAGACGTCATTTAGATTTTCACCGTAAACCATCAATTGGATTTTGTTCAGCTTCATTCCCGCCCACCAATTGCCAGGCTCGATTTTATTGATAACTATGGTTTGAGCCGAAAGAAAAACCGGCACTGCAAGTAAGCAAAAAAGAAAATTTATTTTTTTCATTTTCATCCCGTGTTCTTAAAGCATTGGCGTATTTATGCCGATGACGAAATTATTACCATTAAAATGATTCAGCTTCCATGTAAACTCAAGTCTGAACGGAAACAAAGGGTGCCCGATTCCGAAACCAATTTCGTAAAACGGTTTCAAAAATTCCTCCGGCGGAGAAAATAAATTCCATTGGTTTGGTAGAATGCTTTTACTCTTAGGCGAGATTTCAAGAAGCGCTGCATTGAAATGTGCGCTTAAATTAATTTGCCAATCAACCAGGAAACCCAATCCCAACAATCTAAAAAGTTCGTCGTTGAAATCATGTTCGATAAAAAGTGTAAGTGTACGGTCGCCAAAAATTTTAGAGGCGCCGAGCGTTCTAAAAGTATGAGATTGACTTGCGCTCTCAATATTTCCCGGAAGCGAATACATCATTTGAAACGGTACCGGTCCGTCCGAGTAGATTCCGGTCAGTGTATAATTCATTCTCGCTGATTTGAAAGTGTTCCAATAACCATTAACGGTGAGTTTGTAGGTTGTGAAATCAAGATTGCTTTTCAGAAAACCCGTGTTGCTGAAAACTACATCTCCGGATAGGGTTGGATAGGAGCTTCCTATAGAAATTTTTCTTCGGAAGTAGCCGTCCTCAAAATATTTTCTGAAGTCGAGACGAAAGCCCGCCGTGAACGCACTGACTCTGGTATCATATATAGAAGTGTTCACGTTATATGATTTACTCTTGTTCAGTATTGAAAAATCCGAATTGTTAATTGCACTGTTGTCGGTTCTGTTCATAAAGCCGACTCCCAATCGCAGCACCGGAAAAACATCTGCCCAAAAATTTAACGACAAACCTTTTGTATAGTAGTAATCACGAAAATCGTACTTGCCCAGAAGACTCGTAAGTGTTGAAGTTAATTTGTTATACTGAATCGATTCGGAAAACAGATCGGTAACTTTACTGAATGCTCTTATTGAAACGGATGTTGTTCTGTAATCTCCGAGATAGTAAATCGCGTAAAAATCTGTTGTGAATTTTTTGTCTGAAAAACCATAAGCAAGATCGAGTCCCGTGTTCAATCGTTTGTCGTCAAGTTGATAAATGTCGGTACCGAAATTTAGGGTGTGCCCTTGAACACGGTTGAATGAATAAAGCGCTAACGGTCCGATAATTGAAATATTGTCATTCAACCTTATCGTTGTCGAAAGAAGCGAAAACCTATCCGAAAAAGTTTTTGGTATCGCTTCGAGGCTGTCAATTCTTTTGTATGCTTCAAGTTCTTCGTTAGTGTTTGCAATGGTTTGTGTCGATTTCCAGAAAGTAGAATCTTTCTTATCAGCGTCTGGCATCACTTTTATAATTACCATATTGAAAACATTATCGTTAATGGGAGTGTTGATTTTGTAATCGTAGAAAATCGAGTTGAGCTCAAATCCAAACTTTACCATCCCCAGAAAATTTCCGTCTGCAAATATTCGGTAATCTATCGGCATGTAAATGTTATTGGCGAACGGCGTGTACTGCTGGAAAATTTTCACTTCGTTAAAAAGTCTGCCCGGATTTGCGGCGTCGTTAAGATGAACATCAATTTTTACAAGTGCGAACGTACCGTCCGTTATGAAAACGCTGCCGACAAAACCGGGATCGATTTTTTTGAGCGGCTCGAAATGGATTTTAAAAACTGTTTGCTTATCCAATGCCAACGTGTCTTCAATCAGATAATCGTAGTAGTCAAGCGCGTCGTCGGAGATGGGACTTGGAAGCGAACGATTGAAAAATTGAATATCGTCGGTGTAAAAATTTTGCAGCAATCTGCCGCCAGTAAGAATATTTACGGATGACGGTGTGTTCGCGCTTTGCTTGCGTGCAATGATTTCGTCTTTGTATTCATTCGGCTTTCTAAAATAGCCGAGACTTTCATTTTCGATTATGCCGGTTATCTTAAGCTTGCCGGTATCTTTCACGCCGATTGATAATGACGCACCGGAGCCTGACGATGAAAAGTCCTTTGTGGTTTTCACAATCCCCTTTGTGTATGCGTGAAATATATACGAATCCAGTTTCTCGTTTCTTTTATGTTTTGCTTCGATAGCTCTTCTAATAATTTCAAGCGCGGGATTTTCGCCTGGCAGAACAGTAATTTCTGAAAGGTGAACAGAAACTTGTTGGAGTTCGAAGTTAACATGGTTGTTCGAGCCCAGCGAAACGGCAATGGTATCCGACATGTAACCAATGTATGATGCAATCAGTCTGTAACTGCCTGGTTTTAACCGGAACTGGTATGTTCCTTCATAATTTGTTGATGTACCGGATGAGGTGCCGTCAATTCGTATGTTTGCATAACTGAGCGCCGAATGGCTTGTCTTATCTAATACTTTTCCGCTTAAAAGAAATTGCTGTGAAAAAACGGAAGATGTGATCGAACAAAAAATTATCAAAAGAACATGGATGTGTAATCGTGCAAAGCTGGTTTTCATTTACCTTTCTCGATTTTGAATGTTGATTTAGCGAAATTGTTTTGTAAAATATAATATAAACGCTGATTAAAAAAGATACAAAAGCGGAACACCTTGTGCTAGTTTTACTGTTGGCAATAATTTTTGATCGGAGATAATTTTGAGAAAGATTGTTTTAACTGGTGCTACCGGATTCTTGGGAAAGAAAATCGTCCGAAAATTAATTGATCGTGGAGACGAAATCTGCATATTAACCCGCTCGGTGGAAAACGCAAAGAAAATATTTCCGACGGTTAATAGCATTATTGAATGGAGCCCCGATTCTAACGTTTGGCATTCATCGCTTGAGGGAGCGGACGCTGTGATAAATCTTGCCGGGGAAAATGTTTTAGCTCGACGCTGGATTGAAGAACACATGCGTAAGATTCTATCAAGTCGTGTTAATTCGGTTCAATCATTGATTTCTGCAATCGAACATGTGAAAAACAGACCGAAAGTTTTTATTTCTGCATCGGCGGTTGGTTATTACGGAAATCGAGAAGAAGCAGTCGATGAAAACTCCAAACGGGGAAAAGATTTTATGGCTGATGTGGTAACAAAATGGGAAAATGAAACCAAGAAGATCGATACGCTTGCAGTCCGCCGAGTTAATATCAGAATCGGGATTGTTTTGGATAAAAAGAACGGAGCGCTTGCAAAAATGATACTTCCGTTTAAGTTTTTTATCGGCGGTCCATTAGGTTCCGGCGCGCAATGGTTCCCGTGGGTTCATGTAGATGACGTAGTTGGGATTTTTTTATTTGTGCTGGACAATGACAACGTCGAAGAAATTCTGAATGCCGTTTCTCCCAATCCGGTGAGAATGAATGAATTCTGCAAAACGCTTGGCATGGTAATGAAACGACCTTCAAAGTTTAGAGCTCCGGAATTCGTTTTGAAAATTCTTCTTGGTGAAGCGGCACAAATTATTTTAGGCGGGGCGAAAGTTAATCCTAAAAGAACTGAAGAGTTCGGATATAAATTTGAATATTCTGGGTTGACCGAAGCGTTAAAGAATTTGCTGCATGATAATCAAAAATAAATTACTCGTACCACTTGATGACACTCATCCTGTGTTTTGCATAACCGTAATTACTCTGATCGACCGCGCTGTTCATGGCATTCATTATTGCTTGGCGGGAATAAAGAACGTTCCCGCTTCCGTTGCCAATTGAATTTCCTTCCGATGGGTGAGTTGTTAAACCAATAATAGCACCAATGATTGTAGTGTGGATGTGAATAATATCATCGGCAATAATGATTCCTTTGAACTGCCCTATGTTTTCATTTTTAATAATTGCATTACTCGCCGAGTTGTGGATAACCAGGATGCCTGTTCCATCGATGTTGGACGAAATCCAAGATGAACCTGACGGTATTTCCACATAAGTAACACCACTCAATGGATAGGTCAAGTAGTTCGGATTTGTAACGTATTGACTTCCATTGTATCCGCTTTGCGTAATAGTCTTTAAAGTTCCCGGAGGGAATCCGTTAGGAGTTCCTCCCATAACACTATCGGGTGTGGCAGGATAACCCCCTGGCTGTTCTTCAGCATATGAATTTACATTCGGTGTTGAAGAAGGGGCATAGTTTGTCCCGCTGTTGTAACCTCCTATTGCAGAACTTCCCTGCCTCGTCAAATCTTCGGTTGACCATATTCCGTATGTCCCAGGATTACCGGTGAGGTTTCCGTTTAGATCGTGATCTCTTCCATCCACAGTAAGCGTTCCGCTAGTTAGAACCTCATTGTTTGTGGAAATAGCACCTTTTACTCCGGGTGGAAAATTTTCATTTTGCGGAACTTGAATTATTACCGTCACTGATTTTGCAATTCCATCATAAAGGGAATTCGATCTCACCTTTATCATGCTCTGCCCGCCAATGGTGGTATCGGTTACAGTATATGAACCCGACCCTCCAAATACATTTGTAAAACTCACCGGAGAAGTAGTGCGGTAAGAATTCGAATCGCCAACCTCGGCAATAGCCATTTCTGCAATGCTGTTCGCAACGTTTCTTGCCTCGGTCTCATTGTATCTATCGAATGATGATTGCGATGCCGTGGTCATGTTGTTATTAATATTCATGTTAATCATTCCGAATAACAACATACTTCCCAGAACCATTATTAAAATAGCTTTGCCCATGAATCACCTAAAATAAATTTTTGGGCCGGATTTTTTTTCTCCAATCAACAGGGCTGTATAAATTTCCAGTTGAATCCGGCAGTTCGCTTTTAACAAGTACCTGAATAGTTCTGATCTTGTCGCGGCTTGATTGATTTGTCAGTGTTGCATACGGTAAATTAGTGTTAGCAGAATCGAAGTAGGAAAGATTGAATCTTGTAACGATTGAAATGCTGCTGATTGTTTGATTCAGTTTTCGGAATAACTCCATGTCGTTCGGATTGGCAGTACTAGTTAATGCTGTTTTGCTGCCGGTGTAGTAAGTTACGGTGTCAATGCTTCCGTTGTTATCTACATCGGATAAATATTTTATTATACTGGAATCCGCCTGAAGAATTTTATTACTCGTAACGTCGTAACCGATCTTGTAAAAATCATATTCAAGAATTTGTGCCGAAGTAATTGCGTTTCTTTGATTGAATGTG
>JAJYMU010000061.1 GCA_021786655.1 Bacteroidota bacterium | reverse complement strand
TTTTTGCTCATGCTGTTCTTATCAAATCGATTAATTTTGGTTATATTTTCGCTTGAAATTATGAATTCAATTTAACAATAACCATAATAACATGATGAAATACTTTTCCGGTTCCGTTAAGACAATTGGGATTGTTTTATTATTACTGATATCACAAAAAATATCCGCTCAAAACGCCGTTCGGGATTCGTTTTACGTTGCTAATTGGAATGTCGAAAATCTTTTCGATACGATTGACAACCCGAACAAAAATGACGATGTATTTTTGCCCGGATCAAAAAAGGAATGGAACGATTACCGCTATGAAACGAAAATTTATAACCTAACTCGCGTTATTAATTTTATGAACGGTGGATGCGGACCGGATATCCTTGGCGTGGAAGAAGTTGAAAATATAAACGTATTGAAGAGTTTAACCTACAGTCTGCGAAGCCGTGATTATGTGATGGTTTATAGAGATTCCCCGGACGAGCGCGGAATTGCAACTGCACTGATTTATGACCGGTCGGTTTTTATGATAGATAGTGTTGCCGCTCTTCATGTAGAGTTACCCACCAAGTATCCGACGCGCGACATCTTGCATGTAGCTCTGATTCACAAAAAAAGTAAAAACAAAATTCATGTTTATGTGAATCATTGGCCTTCAAGAAGAGGCGGGGAAGAAAAATCAGAACCGAACCGAATTGCGGCGGCTGAAGTATTAAAAGCAAGCATCGATACATTGAATCAAACTTCACCAAAGAGTGAAGTGATAATTATCGGGGACTTCAACGATAATCCGAACAATGGTTCGATTATTAATACATTGCATACTCAAGATTATGATTGCGCTCAAACCGAACCGCCGAAAGAAAACTTTATTAACATTGCGGACAAGAAATTCAATAACGGCGAAGGCTCATATCTCTTCAGAAGCAAGTGGGAGATGATCGACCAAATAATTCTTTCAAAATCTGTTTTTGAAAAAGATAAAATTACGTACGGATGTAATTCGTTCGAAATTATTAAGCCGGAATTTATGGTTTTCAAAGAAGGGAAGAGAAAAGGCGGGGCGATACCGACGTATGAAGGAAATCGTTATATCGGCGGTTACAGCGATCATTTTCCAGTAGGCGCAAAATTTTACGTGAAAGACAAACCATGAAAAAAATATTTTTGCTATTCGGCTCAACTGGAGATTTGGGAAAAGCGGCAGTCGATTTCTTCCTAAGTCAAGATTATGATTTTTATTATTTCTTCGCACGGAAAGAGTTCACTGTTAACGGCAGCAAAACCAATTATAAAATTGTGATCGTGAGTGATCTTACCAATGAGAAGTCGGTTGAAAAAAGTTTTTTTGAAATAGAGAAGGACAATGACGCCGCGTACTTTTTATTCAGCGCTGTCGGCGGTTACTTCGGCGGAAAAAATATTTCTGAAACCAGTTATGACGATTGGCTGAAAATGCAAAACATTAACCTCAATAGCGCATTTCTAATATCGAAATATTTTGCAAGATTGGTTAACGGTACAAAAGGCGGATCGGTTTGTTTTACAAGCGCGTACTCCAGTCTGAATCCGGAAAAAGGTAAAGCCGCTTATGTCGTTTCAAAAAACTCGCTTAACTATTTGGTAAAGAGTTTGGCGCTGGAAGGAAAGGAAATCGGTTTAAGCGCTAACGCTGTTGCGCCTTTTATAATTGATACTCCATCCAACCGTGAATGGGTTGACGATCCGAAGAAAATGGTTTCGCCGGAAGAAATTTGTAATGTTGTACAGTCCACATTCGATAATTACAAAAAGGTAACGGGAAACATTATTCAGTTGCCGTAGTTTTTAGTGCATAAATTATTTAGAGGTAATAATGAATCTGCGAGATAAAATTAACGAAGACTTAAAAAGCGCAATGAAGGCGGGCGATAAAATCCGATTGGAGACGGTGCGTTCAATCAGAGCGTTAATTTTAGAATTTGAGAAAAGCGGCTCAGGTAAAGAACTGAATGCCGAAGAAGAAATTAAAATGTTAACCTCCGCAGCGAAGAAAAGGAAAGAATCAATTGAGCAGTTCAGAAACGCCGGCAGAAATGAACTAGCGGAGAAAGAAGAAGCGGAGTTAAAGATAATCGAAGAGTACTTGCCGAAACAGTTGTCTGCTGATGAAGTAATGGCTGAGGTGAAGAAGATTGCCGCAGAAGTAGGCGCTAAAGTGAAAGAAGATTTTCCGAAATTGATGCCAGTCGCCGCAAAAAATCTAAAAGGCAAAGCGGAAGGGAAATTGGTAAAAGAGATTGTTGAAAAATTCTTGAGCGGTAATTGAATTTTATCGATTACATTATAATAGTAATCGTTCTAGTCGGTTTCCTTCTTGGATTCAAAGACGGACTTGTTAGAAAAATCATCGGTTTGATCGGACTCATTCTTGGTGTAGTGTTGGCTTACAAGTTTGCCGGACCGCTGGGACGATTTCTGAATTCTTTTTTCAACCACGATGAATATCTTTCCAACGTGATAGCTGGAATTTTAATTTTCCTTACTGTTGTTCTAATAGCATCGGTGCTGAAGAGAGTTGTCCATCCGGTTGATAAAGTAAATAGACTTTTGAATCAAACACTTGGTGGCGTAATTGGCGCAGTGCAAATTACATTTTTTGTCAGTGCTGTACTTCTGTTTCTAAATGTTTTCCAAGTTCCGAACGGATATCAGCGCTCCGGTTCATTAACATATAATTTTGTTTCAAACTTAATTCCCAAAACGGTTGGTCTTTTGGTCGGCAATAGTGCAAGCGCGACCGATTATATCAAGGAGTTTATAGAAAAGAAAGATTCCGATACAACCGCAACTACCGATACAATCAAAATCAATGTGAATAATGGTAACAAGAGACGTACTAGATAAGTTAGAATATCAAAAAGTTATTTCTCAAATCGAAAAGTACTGTACGACCGATAGAGGCAAAACTTCCGTAAACGAATTACTGCCGTTTGAAACTGTGAACGAGGTAACCAAAGCCGGCAGTCGGGTCAACGAAGCAAAAGAGATTTTGATTAAAAATGATATCCCACCAATAGAATACTTACCGGATCTTGATGAAGTTCTTTCGCGCAGCAGAATTCAAGGAGCGGTTCTCACGTCGAAACAGATTCTTGATGTTTTAAAACTCGCCGAGTCATCGCGTAAACTTTTTCAATTTTTGAAAACAAAAGACGGATCGCATACATTTTTTCATGAACTTACCGCCAATCTCTTTGTGGATAAAGTTTTCGAACATCTGATCGGAAAAATATTCACCGAGAATGGTGAGATCAGAGACGATGCGAGCGCGAAGCTTAAAGAAATAAGAACCGAGATTAGAGAAAAAGAATCTTCACTTAGAAAACAAGTTCAGAAACTTCTGAAGCAGTTCAGCGAGTCTTATCTTGTCCAGGAAGAGTACATTACGCTCCGCGACGGAAGAATTGTTCTGCCGGTGAAATCAGAGCACAAGCGTCACGTAAAAGGATTTGTGCATTCGGAGTCGTCAACCGGACAGACGGTTTATATCGAACCGGAAGAAACTCTTGAGCTGAATAATGAAATTCTTTCGTTAGGATTTGCGGAAAAAAGGGAAATAGAAAAAATTCTTCGCGGCTTAACGGAAAAAATCGGTCAACTCAGCGATGAGTTAAAAAAATCTTTAACCGCTATCGCTGAGATCGATTCAATTTTCGCCCGCGCGAAATATTCTTTAGAAATTATCGGTTCTCACCCGACATTCGATGATTCGAAACCTTTTATGTTGATCGATGCGCGGCATCCGCTGCTTATCAAAAGAATTGGTTTGCAGAATACTGTTCCAATGAGTTTGAAGTTGGATGATGTAAATATTGTTTTGATTACCGGTCCGAACGCGGGAGGAAAAACCGTAACGCTGAAAACTACGGGACTATTGGTTTGTCTTGCTCTCGCTGGCATACCGATACCAGCGCATCCGGATTCAAATCTTTACATGTTCAAAAAAGTTTTGGTTGATATCGGCGATGCACAATCTATTGAAGATGACCTGAGCACATTCAGTTCTCACTTAACGAACATTAAACATATAATAGAAAAGGCGGATGACGAGTCAATCGTTCTACTTGATGAGGTTGGTACCGGAACCGATCCGGAGGAAGGATCGGCAATCGCAACCGGAATGTTGATCACGTTGCGCGACAATGGCGCAAAGGTTTTGGCAACCACGCATCACGGGAGTTTGAAAGTAATCGCTGATCAATTGGATAAATTTCAGAATGCGTCGATGGAATTTGACGGTGAACATCTTAAACCGACTTACCGTTTTCATCAAGGGATGCCCGGTTCCAGCTACGCATTTGAAGTTGCGAACAGAATCGGTTTCGATGAGAAGTTTCTCGATCTCGCCAAACAATATTTGGATACGGATAAAACAAAAATCGAAGACTTTTTGATTTCGCTTGAAAAAAAATCCAAGGATTTGAAAGAGCAACTGAACAATCTTGAGCGAGAGAACGTCCGGCTGAAAGGTTTAACGAATTTATATCAAGAGAAAATTGAAAAACTCGAAGAGCAGAAAAAAACAATTATAGCCGACGCTAAGGTTAAAGCCGAGACTTATCTAAGTGATGTAAACAAAAAAATTGAAAGCGCTATTAAGAACATCCGCGAATCCCAAGCGAAAAAAGAAGTTATAAAAGAAGAAAAGAAAAAGATCGAAGAAATAAAAAAAGAAAGCGCTGTTGTTTTCAAAAAAGAAAAGAAGACTGCGGAAGAAAAAACAGAATTTAAAGTTGGCGATTACGTTTCGATTAAAAGCACAACTTCTGTTGGAGTGGTCTCTGAAATTGAAAAAGAAAAAAACAAAGCCGTGCTTACGGTCGGCACATTGAAAATAAAAACGAAATTGAGCGATCTTGTTCATGCGACCAAATCGGAGTTCCAACAAGTTCAGCGCAAGCCATTCGAGATAGATCAGAATGAATTGAATTACAGACTTGATATTCGCGGCAAACGCGCCGATGAAGCGGAATTTGAAATCATAAAATTTTTAGACAACGCTTATGTCAGCGGTACGGATCGTGTTGAGATTCTCCACGGTAAAGGTACCGGAGCGCTCAAACAGTTGGTTCATGGAATTCTAAGGAACAATCATTCGGTAAAAAATTATTATTTTGCCGATATAGAATATGGCGGTGACGGAATTACAATTGTTGAATTCAAGTAGACTGCATGTTTAAAAAAATATTAATTGCCAATCGCGGTGAAATTGCGCACAGGATAATCAAAGCCTGTCGCGAGATGAATATTATATCGGCGGTAATTTATTCTGAAGCCGATAAAAACGCGCTGCACGTTCGTCGTTCTGACGAAGCATATCTGATAGGTCCGTCTCCGGCAAATGAATCATACCTTCACAAAGAAAAAATCATTCAGCTTGCAAAGCAAATCGGCGCAGATGCGGTTCATCCCGGTTACGGATTTTTATCCGAGAATTCACAATTCATAAAGATGGTTGAAGATTCCGGAATTACATTCATTGGTCCTTCATCCAAATCGGTTGAAATGATGGGTGAGAAAACATCCGCAAGAAGATTGATGAAAGATCATAACGTTCCGATCGTTCCCGGTACAACGGTGTCAATTAAAAGTTCCGAAGAGGGAAAAACGATTGCGAAAGAAATTGGTTATCCGGTTATGCTTAAAGCTGCGGCGGGCGGCGGCGGAAAAGGAATGCGCAAAATCGAAAGTGAATCTGAATTTGATTCGTCGTATGAAAGAGCTAAGAATGAATCGCTGAAAGCATTCGGCAACGATGACGTTTATCTCGAAAAATTTATTGAGAATCCGAAACATATAGAAGTTCAGATTCTTGCTGACAAGTTTGGAAATTACATCCATCTTTTTGAAAGAGAATGTTCAGTTCAAAGACGCCATCAAAAAGTTGTGGAGGAAGCACCGTCAATCGCAGTTGATGAATCCACACGGGAGAAAATTACTCAAGCCGCAGTTAACGCTGCCAAAGCTTGTAACTACTACAATGCCGGTACGATTGAATTTCTGATGGATAAGAATAAAAATTTTTATTTCCTTGAGATGAACACTCGTCTGCAAGTAGAGCATCCGGTTACTGAGATGATTACAGGAATTGACATTGTTAAACAGCAGATAAAAATTGCCGACAATCAGAAGTTGACAATTCGCCAAGAGGATTTAAAAATACACGGGCATGCGGTTGAGTGTAGAATATATGCCGAAGATGTTGATAATAATTTTGCACCGTCAACAGGAAAAATAATTCATCACAGACTTACATCGGGACCCGGAATCAGAATTGACCGAGGCATTGATATAATGAGTGATGTCCCGATTTATTATGATCCGTTGCTAGCAAAAGTAATTGCGTGGGGGATCGATAGGGAAGAAGCTCTCGTTCGCATGAAACGCGCACTCAGCGAATATCAAATAAGCGGAGTGATCACAAACGTTCCGGCATTTAATTGGATTTTGCATCAGAAAACTTTTCTTGACGGAACGTTCGATATAAATTTTCTGGACAACGAATTCTTGCCGCTGGTTCCGCACAAATGGAAGGATGAATCTGCAAAAGAATACGAGGAAATTGCGTCCGTGCTTGGTGCATTTTTGAAGATGCAAGAACAGCTATCGCCATCTTCGACGAATCATGTCTCTCAAAGAAATAGTTGGAGAGAGCAGAGCTATGAATGAATTTGTTGTTACAATAAACAGTAACAAACATGTTGTTAGGTTTTCACCTAACGGTGAAGTAACCGTCGGAGAAAAAACAATTCCAATTGAGGTTACAAAAATTAACGGCAATGCGTACTTACTTAAATTCGGCAACAGAGTATTTGAAATTACTTCGAACAAGATTTCCGGGAATAATTTTGGTTTGCTGATCAACGGTTGGTATTTCGATGCAACTGTTCGAACATCATTACAAGAAACTGTTAATGAGTTACAACAGAACAAAGCGAAAGCGAAACATCATTCCGATGTAAAGGCGCCAATGCCGGGACTAATTTTAAAAATGAAAAAGTTGGTTGGTGAAAGTGTGAATATCGGCGATCCGATTCTTATTCTTGAAGCAATGAAAATGGAAAACGAATTGAGATCTCCATCGACTGGAACGGTGAAAGAGATATTCTATAAAGAAGGACAAAGTGTCGAGAAAGATGTAACAATCATGACAATCGAATAAGAAATCTTATTTGCTTTTAGAATACAATTAATTATATTCTTTGCAAAAAATCACTAAACAAGAGGAGGTTGTGTGAAGAAATTAGTTACATTATTCTTAGTCTGTGGTTTCCTTGCGGGTAACGCATACGGTAGCGGTTTTCAGCTTAATGAACACGGTGCACGCGCAATGGCAATGGCTGGTGCATTCACTGGTTTAGCTAACGATCCAACTGCTATCTATTTTAATCCTGCCGGCATTACTCAACTTACCGGTACAAATTTTTCGGTTGGCGGTACAATGATTATGCCCTTAGCAACCTATAAGTTTCCAAAACCGTCAACTTCGGAAACTGAGATGATAGGTCAAACATTTGCATTAATTAATTTTTATGTTACTCATCAGTTAAGTGAAAAATTTTCAGTTGGTTTGAGCGTTAATAATCAGTACGGATTGGGTACTAAATGGGATCCAAACTGGGTCGGAAAATATCTTGCTGTTGAAACTTCTGTTAAGACATTCTTCTTTACACCGGTTATTGCGTTTAAGGTTTCCGATAAGTTTTCAATCAGCGCCGGTCCGACAATTGCAATGGGATCTGTAAAGATTGCGCGTAAAGTTCCTAATGCCGTAAATCCATTGGCGCCTGACTTCATGTTGACGATGGAAAGCAATACAGCAACCGCAATCGGATTCACAGCTGGCATTTTGTATAAACCATCAAAGGAATGGCAGTTCGGTTTGAGTTACAGAAGTCAATCGAAATTTAATTTTACTGGAACAGCAACAAGCAATCCGGCATCATTTACATTTGTTCACCCCATATTAAAAGTACCGATTACAGTTCCTTGGCCAAACGGCAGCATCAAAGCGCCATTGACTACTCCTCAAAACGCAACGTTCGGTATTGCTTATTTGCCCAACGATCAGTGGACAGCGACATTTGACTTTCAGTATGTCGGATGGTCATCTTATGATAAATTATCAGTTACGTTCGATAATTATAATCCGGCAAGTCCTACCTTCACCGGGTCAAGCACGCAATCTACAGATAGAAAGTATCAGAACACTTTTATCGTTCGCTTAGGATTCGAATATAAAGCAACCGATAATTTCGCAGTTCGCTTTGGTGCTTTATATGATCATAACCCGGTTCAGGATCAGTATGTTGAACCATCATTACCGGATGCAGATCGCCTTGGTTTGAATATCGGTTTTGGCGGAAAATTGTCTGAACACATGTCGCTTGATATCGCATACATGTTCTTAAGCTTTGCTGAAAGACAAGTTAACAATTCAGTTTTCGGATTTAACGGAACATACTCAAATCAAGCTCACTTGTTCGCTCTGAACTTGAACTACGGTTTATAATTTAAAATCCTTTTAGAGAGGGATGTTGGTGAAACATCCCTCTTTTTATTTTGTAAAAACTTGAACAACTTAGATGTGGAGGTTTAATGTATAAAAAAATAATACTGGCACTCCTAATATCGATTTCCGCGTCTTCAATTTATGGAAGCGGATTTCAGTTAAACGAGCATGGAGCTCGTGCAATGGCAATGGCTGGAGCTTTTACCGGCTTAGCCAATGATCCATCTGCAATATATTTCAACCCGGCGGGAATTACGCAACTTGAAGGACTGCATTTTTCTGCCGGCGTCACTTTAATTTCGCCTAAGTCAACATTCAGGGGACCTAGTCCTGCAATTACAGAATATAAAGTGAAGGACCAACTCTTCACACCGATAAATTTCTACGCTACATACCAAATTTCAGAAAAACTTTTTGCCGGTCTCAGTGTTAACAATCAATACGGTCTTGCAACTGAGTGGGATGATAATTGGGTAGGCAAGGAACTTGCAATTAAAACCGACTTGCAAACTTTCTACTTTACACCTGTAGTTGCATACAAATTGTCGGATAACTTTTCAGTTAGCGTCGGTTTAATTTTTGCGACAGGAAAAGTTGAGCTTAGCCGTTATAC
>JAJYMU010000341.1 GCA_021786655.1 Bacteroidota bacterium | reverse complement strand
AGAAGACACTCTACTTGATCTCAGGATGAATAAAAACGAAGGGTTATCAGCCGCAGATGTCTTGAACGGTTTTTCACAAGATGAGATTGCTAGTATTTTGTTTGAATATGGGGAAGAAAAAAATTCAAAGCTGATCGCAAAGAAAATAATCGAAGCCAGACAAAAAGAAAAAATATTGCGCACTTCTCAGCTTAGAAACATCATTGAAATTGTCACACCTCAAAGATATCTGACCAAATCGTTGTCGCGAATATTCCAAGCCCTCAGAATATATGTGAACAATGAACTAGAAGATTTGAAAGTTTTTCTGGATAAATCTATACCTCTGCTAAAGACCGGAGGAAGAATTGTTCTTTTATCTTATCATTCTCTAGAAGACCGGATTGTGAAAGAAAAATTCAAATATGAAACGTTAACGTGTATTTGTCCGCCGGGAACACCGATTTGTATTTGCGGAAAGAAGCAACGTTTGAAATTGATAACGCATAAACCAATTGTTCCATCGAACGAAGAAATAGTTTTAAACAAACGTTCAAGGAGCGCAAAACTGCGCGTTGCCGAAAGAGTATGACAAATGAAAGTATCGTCATTAAAGAGTTTTATAGTGATAGTTGTTGCAGTAGCGTTACTGTTGTTTACGTACGTCGTTACCCTGACGGAAATTAAAAGAATTAACAAAGAAAAAATTTACAAACAGCAAGTTCTTAACGAAAGAAGAAATAGAATTGAAGCCAAAGTTGTGGAAATTCAAAAGCTGACATCGGAAGATAGAATTGTGAAGTTTGCTCAAGATTCGTTGGGAATGGTAAGACCCAATGATAATCTGGATGCAATTCAAGTTTCAAAAGAACAGATAAAGCAAATTGAAAAACTTGTAAGCGACAAATATGATTAACTCTCGCGCACTTATAATGACTGCCGGATTATTGTTGATGTTTCTTTTGCTGGTTGCAAAACTGTTTACGATTCAGATTACAAACCACGAGTATTTTTCTTTGGTCGCTGAACGTCAACAGAACAAACCGCAAACTGTGAAAGCCGAACGCGGGATAATTAAAGACTGTAACGGAGAGGTTCTAAGTTACACGCGGGACAATATTTCGTTTTACGCAGATAGAAGAATGATGACTCAACAAAAGGTCAGTGAAATATCTTCAGCGTTTTCAAAAGTGTTTGGTAAACCGAAAGAATTTTACAAAAAATTAATTGACGAGGGCGTTAATAACGTTTGCCTCGAGAAAAAAATAAGTATGGATAAAGCTTTGGAATTGCGAAAAGTTGTTGTTGACGGATTATTCTCGCAAGAGGATTTCACCAGAGTTTATCCGTACGGCAGTCTTGCCTCTCACGTGCTTGGGTTCGTTAACAAGAACGATATGAGGGGAATAGAAGGAGTTGAAAAATTTTACGATAAAAACTTAACCGGCATCGACGGCAATTATGTTTACGAACGCGACGTGATGGGAAGAATTTTGTCGGTAGATGAAAAACAATCTCAAGCGCCGATACCCGGCAACACGGTAACGCTCACCATCAATAAGACATATCAAAAAATTTTAGAAGAAGAACTTGCAGCGGGCCAGCAGAAATACGGAGGCGTATCCGCAGTCGGCATCATAATGAATCCGAACACTGGTGAAATTTATGCTTTGGCAAATTCACCGGATTACGATCCGGCTAATTACGATTTGTTTCCGGCGGAAGCGCGTAAAGACAGAGCAATCACCGATACATATGAACCGGGTTCAACAATGAAACCAATGGTGATGTCGATCCTGTTCGAAAATAATTTGGTGAAAGAAAACGAAGTCATCGATACCGAAAACGGAACATACAGATTAAAAAATGTTCCGATACTCGATACACATAAACACGATAAGCTGACTGTGCGCGAAGTTTTAGAGCAATCGAGCAACATCGGAATGGCAAAACTTTCTGCTAGAATTCCGGACGAGATGCTTTATAAATATTTGAGAGATTTTGGATTCAGCAATGCAACAGCAGTTGACTTACCCGGTGAAGCGGATGGGTTCCTGAAAAATCCGGCAAACTTTTCAGCTATATCAAAAGCATTTATGTCGTTTGGTTATGAAGTTGCAGTAACACCGCTGCAGCTGATCACAGCTTACTGCGCGGTAATAAACGGCGGGACATTGTTAAAGCCGTACGTTGTGAAATCGATTACCGACAACAACGGTAAAACAATTTTTGAAGGACAAACCGAAAAAATTAGAACCGTCATCAGTAAACAAACTTCAGATGAACTTAAGAAACTTATGGTTGGAGTTGTAGAAAACGGCACCGGTAAAGAGGCGCAGCTTGATAACGTTTTAGTCGGCGGTAAAACCGGAACTTCACAGCGATTGGTTAACAATAATTATTCCGGAAGTCAGCACAACTCAACTTTCGTTGGATTTTTTCCTGCCGATCATCCGCAGGTAGTTTGCTTGATCGAAGTTAGTGCACCGAAAATTGGTCAGTACGGCGGATTGGTTTCAGCGCCGATTTTTCATGAAGTAGCAAAACGAATGCTGCAAGCGGACTTGAATCTTGCACCGAACAGGAAAAAAATTGAAAGGAAACAAAATCTCGTTGACCAGCTAATGGCTGATTTGAAAACCGCACCGAAGCCTGTCGCAAAATCGTATCGAGATGCACCTGAGAAAAAAACGGAAAGTTTTCATCAGCGCTTCTCTATAGATGGGAATAAAAATGTCGTTCCGAACCTGGTCAACCAATCTGTAAGAGATGCTGTTGCGCAGCTTAATCAACTGGGAGTGCAGTACAGAATTAATGGAATCGGAAAAGTTGTTTGGCAAAGCCTGGAACCGGGTTCACAGATAACACAAGGTTCCGTGTGCGTTCTCAAGTGTGAGCAGTCTATCAAAAAATCATTGACGAGTTCAAACTGATGAAGTTAAGCGAGTTGCTAAATAAGGTTAAAGCCATTCAGGTAATTGGAAATGCTGAGTTGAAGGAGATTACCAGCATTACAATTGACTCGAGAACTGCCGGCAAGAACTCGCTCTTTTTTGCAATCGAAGGTTTCAAAACTGACGGACATAAATTTATTCAGGATGTAATTAATCAAGGCGCAAGCGGCGTTGTTCTGCAAAAGGCTGATGCAGTACCCGATCAAATGTTTGCTCATGCCGGGTGCGTGAAAATTGTTGTTGAAGACAGCAGAAAATCCTTGGCAGAAATGTCCAACATTTTTTACGGTGAACCATCCAAAAAACTTATGCTCGTTGGAATTTCCGGAACAAAAGGAAAAACAACAACAGCGTTTTACATGAAGAATGTTTTTCAGCAAGCCGGATTCAAGACCGGATTGATCGGTACAATAGCAAATTATATCGGCGAACGTGAAGTCAAAACTTTATTAACGACGCCGCAGGCAAATGAAATTAACGCATTGCTTTCACAAATGGTTTCGGAAGGATGCACTCACTGCGTGATGGAAGTTTCGTCTCACGCATTACGCCTGAACAGAGTTGATTACCTGAACTTCGGCGCCGGAATCTTTACCAACATTACTTCCGACCACATGGACTATCATAAAACATTCGATCATTATCTCGATTCAAAAAAGATTTTGTTCGATATGATTCCACAAAACGGAAAAATTATTTTCAATGCCGACGATCCGAGTTCAAAATCAATCATCAAAGACTCCAAAGCGAAAAAATATTCTTACGGTTCGGTTTCAATAAGCGATTTTGTTCTAAGCAACATTGAATTCACACTCGACGGAACAAGTTTCATTCTTAATTACATCGGCGAAGATTATCATTTAACGACAAGTTTGGTCGGACATTTCAATGCTTACAATGCTTCTGCGGCTTTCGTTACCGCAATCGTAAGTGGGATCGATGCGGACACTGCGATCAAGGGAATCCGGACAACCCCGCAAGTCCCGGGAAGATTTGAAGTTGTTTCCGAAAAAAATAAGAAAGTGATCGTTGATTATTCTCATACATCGGATTCGCTGCTGCAGGCGTTAAGAGCAGTTCATCATATAGTTAAAAAAGATCGACCGGTTTACACGGTGTTCGGATGCGGCGGCGACCGCGACGCAACAAAACGTCCCGTTATGGGAAATATTGCTGCATCGATGAGCGATCGCGTTTACGTGACGTCGGATAATCCGCGCACGGAAGATCCTTTTCAAATTATCGATGAAGTTTTGAAAGGCATCAAAACCAATAATTACCGCGTTATCGAAAACCGTGAAGAAGCAATTCGCTCGGCAGTTTTTGAAAGCGAAGACGACGCTGTGATTTTGATTGCCGGAAAGGGGCACGAGAACTATCAGGAAGTAAACGGAGTGCGAAAGCATTTTTCAGATAAAGAGATTGCACAAAAATATTTGGCTGAATGGGCAAGATAAAAATTACAATTGAAGATTTGTTCAACATTCCAAGCGCGGTGATTTATAATCCCGACGGATACCATCATGTTTCTTCGGTTGTAATCGATTCAAGAAAAGTTAAGAGAGGATGTTTGTTCGTAGCGATAAAGGGAGAAAAATTTGACGGACACGCATTCGTATTGGAAGCTGTTAAAAACGGTGCGAGTGCAATCGTAATTGATGTAAAGAAGTTCAAAAAATTTGATTCGTTGAACATACCTGTCGTAACGGTAAGCGATACGACGAGAGCATTTGGGGAAATTGCCAAGACTTGGCGAAATAAATTGAACGCAAAAGTAATTTCAATTACTGGCAGTAACGGCAAAACTACAGTGAAGGAAATGATAGCAACTATTCTCGGCGAAAAATATTCCGTAGTAAAAACCGAAGCGAACAACAATAATCATATTGGTGTTCCGCTTACAATTTTGAGTGCCGATGAAAAATGTGAAGCGCTGGTTCTTGAACAGGGAACAAATCATTTCGGCGAGATAGCATATTCGGCGGCAATTTCGCAGCCGGATTATGCGCTGATAACCAACATTGGTGATTCTCACCTGGAATTTTTGAAAAACCGTGAAGGCGTGTACAAGGAAAAATCTGCTTTGTTTGCCGTGACGAAAAATCACGGAGGAAAAATTCTCGTGAACGGTGACGACCCGATAATTAGTGCTCGAACCAAAAAATATAAAAACAAAATTACGTTTGGATTCAAAGGTTCTGTAGATGTTAAAGGAAAAGTCTTGGGTTATACGAACGACGGCAGAACAAAAATTGAAATTCGTAACGGCAAGAAGTTTGAGACAATTCTTCCCGTTTACGGAGAATCGAATGCAAAAAATTTTCTGGCTTCATCTGCTATGGCATTGGAATTAGGATTAACACCAAAGCAAATCGTTAACGGTTCTAAGAAATTAAAATCGGTTCACGGGAGGCTTGAAGTGAAAAAATTCAAACATGCAGTTATAATCGACGATACGTACAACGCAAGCCCGGCATCAACGGAATCTGCGATTGATCTGGTTCAAAAAGTTAAAACGTTCAAGAAAAAATTGTTTGTTCTCGGTGATATGTTCGAATTGGGCAGTCAATCGGCAAAGCTTCACACTTCATTAGTCAAAAATTTTTCGCCGAGCAAAAACATCACTGTGCTTACAGTGGGCACGATGATGAAAAATCTGCACAAAGAATTAAGAAAGATGAAAGTAAGATCAATTCATTTCCATCTTCGCGAAGCTTTATCGCTCTATTTGAAATACGAAGAGATAGAAGATTCCGTGATTCTCGTTAAAGGATCGCGCGGAATGAAGATGGAAGAATTCGTTAACATTTTGGAGACAAGGTTTGAATAATGTTTTACTATCTCTTTGATTGGGTAAATCAACGTTTTAGTCCTCCGGGATTCGACATATTCCGGTTCCTAACTTTCCGGTCGGCGCTCGCGGCGATCACTGCGCTTGTAATGTCTCTTTACATCGGACCGAAAATTATCGACAGATTAAAAAAGCAGCAAGTTGATCAGCCGATTCGCGATGACGGACCAAAGACGCACAAGAAAAAAGCAGGCACTCCAACCATGGGCGGATTGATCATTTTATTTTCGGTTGTAGTACCCGTTCTATTATGGAGCGATATCAAAAGCATTTACATCATTCTCGTTTTGTTTGGAACCATCTTTTTAGGCGGCGTCGGTTTTCTTGATGATTATTTGAAAGTTGTAAAAAAACTTCCCAAAGGATTAATTGCACGTTACAAATTAATCGGTCAAATTTTTGTTGGATTGGTTGTTGGTCTTGCAATTTATTTCTTGCCGGAGTTCGCACAGTTCAACACGCAAACAACATTGCCGTTCTTCAAAAATTTGAATTGGGATTTTTCGTATCTCTACATTCCGTGGGTCGTGTTTATCATCACCGCAATTTCCAACGCGGTCAATCTTACAGATGGACTTGACGGTCTTGCCATCGGAACAATCATTATTGTAATGCTGGCGCTGGCAATTATCAGTTACATCAGCGGAAACGTGATATACGCAGATTACCTGAACATCATGTATTTGCCTGGTTCGGGCGAGTTAACAGTTTTTATTGCTGCATTGATCGGTGCGGGACTCGGATTTCTCTGGTTTAATTTTTATCCGGCTCAAGTATTTATGGGCGACACCGGGTCGCTCGCACTCGGCGGCGCATTCGGTGTTATGATGATATTGATCAAGAAAGATTTGCTCATTCCAATTCTCGGTGGAATTTATTTTGTCGAAACTCTCTCGGTCATAATTCAACGGCTTTATTTCAAATACACGAAGAAAAAATACGGTGAAGGTCGCCGTGTTTTCAAGATGGCGCCGATCCACCATCACTTTGAACAATTGGATTGGGCAGAACCGAAAATCGTAATTCGGTTTTACATCATCACAATAATTTTGGCAATAATCAGTTTGGCATCGTTCAAGATAAGGTAATGGATATACGAGGCAAAAAAATATCGATCATTGGAGCTGTTAGAAGCGGAATTGGCGCGGCGAAACTTGCTAAAAAATTCGGAGCCGTTCCGTTAGTGAGCGACAGCAGTCCAAAAGACAAACTTGGAAAATCAATTTCAGTTTTTGAATCTGAGAAAATTGCATACGAGTACGGCGCTCATTCGGAAAAAGTTTACGATTGCGATTTTATTGTCACTAGTCCCGGCGTTCCAAGTGATTCACCTGTTCTTTTGAAAGCAATCGAAAAGAAAATTAAAATTTTCAGCGAAGTCGAATTTGCTTCGTGGTTTTGTAAAGGCGGAATCATTTCGATCACGGGAACGAACGGGAAGACAACAACAACTTCATTGATGGCATACACGCTGAACATGGCTGGAATTAAAACTTACGCGGCGGGAAATATCGGCGATGCTTTTTCTGAAACCACTCCGCTGGTGAATGAAAACGAATACGTTGCGCTTGAGACTTCCAGTTTTCAACTGGATTTCACCGAACGTTTCAAACCGCGCTTTGCGTTGATACTGAATATCACACCGGATCATCTCGACCGGTATCATAATAATTTTGACGAGTACATCGAATCGAAATTGAAAGTTGCTGCGAATCAAAACGAAGAAGATTATTTCATATACAATGCAGACGATCAGTACATCAAAGCAAATTTGAAGAACAAAAAAGTTCAGAGACTTGCCTTCTCCTTGAAAGACGAATTACCAGCCGGCGCCTTTTATAAAGAAGGCAAGATGTTCTTCGCCTGGTCTGGAACAGTTGAAGAAGTTGCATCGGTCACCGATTTGTATATAAAAGGTGAGCACAACTTGGCTAATGCGCTTGCGGTGCTTTCCGTTGCAAAACTTCTGCACATACCGAATCAAAAAATTCGCGATGCGTTTTCGTCATTTAAGGGCGTCGAGCATCGTCTCGAATTTATTCGCGAGCTCGACGGAGTTGAATTCGTTAACGATTCCAAAGCGACGAATGTGGATTCTGTTTGGTACGCGCTAAGAAGTTTTGACAAACCTTTGTATTTGATTCTCGGTGGGAAAGACAAAGGAAACGATTACGACCGTCTGAAAGATTTGGTTAAAAAAAACGTGAAGAAAATTTACGCGATCGGTTCATCGGCGCAAAAAGTTTACGACTACTTTCACACAATTGTTCCTACCGAGATTAAAGACTCGATGGAAAGTTGTGTGACGGCGGGAAGAAAAGAAGCGGAGAAGGGAACGATTGTTTTGCTGTCTCCGGCTTGCGCAAGTTTCGACATGTTCGACAATTACGAACATCGCGGAAAAGTTTTTAAAGAAGCGGTAAATAAACTGGCTTAATGAATACACTCGTTAAAATATTGATCATTCTTGTTGTGGTGATGATTTCCTTAGGTGCTATCATAGTATTGACGGCAAGCGGAACGTACAGCTTAACGCGGTTCAACAATTTGTATTTCTTGTTCAAGTCGCACCTATGGAAAGTTCTCGCAGCAATTATTGCAATGATTGTGTGTTCATTAATTCCTTACGATAAATACCGCGATCACAGCAAGAAACTTATGTTCTTCATCATCGCGGTTTTAATATTAACGTTTTTGTTCGCGCCGAAAGTAAAAGGCGCTTCAAGATGGATCGATCTCGGCTTCTTCCAGTTCCAACCTTCGGAAGCTGCAAAAGTTTTTTTGATTATGCACCTGGCAATGATGATGGAGAGAATGGGCGACAATCTGAAAGATTTCAATAAAGGTTTCAAGTTTCCTCTGATATGGATTGGAATAATCAGCGGACTGGTTTTGATTCAACCGAACGTGAGCACAAGTTTGATTATTGCAATAACCGGTTTTGCTCTTTTGTTTGCTGGCGGCGCGAGATTGAAACACATCTTCGGAATAATTTTTTCGGCGGGTTTTGTGATGAGCGCTGCAATTATGTTGTTTAAGCACTCCCGCGAAAGAGTAATCACTTTTATAGAAAGTTTGATTAACGGCGGCGACATAAACATTCAGGTTAAACAGGCAAAGATTGCATTGGGTAGCGGCGGACTTTTGGGCGTGGGACTTGGACACAGCAGGCAGAGCGATTTATTTCTACCCGAATCTTATGGCGATTTTATTTTTTCAATTCTAGGCGAGCAGATGGGATTTGTTGGCGCCGTGACAATTTTGTTTTTGTATTTCGTTTTATTTCTCACTTGTCTTGTAATTGCAAAGAAAGCTCAAGACAGATTCGGTCAACTTCTCGTTCTTGGTTTGGGATTCAACATTATTGTAAGCGCATT
>JAJYMU010000253.1 GCA_021786655.1 Bacteroidota bacterium | reverse complement strand
GATCAGCAGTAGCGGATTTGTCTGAATAATTTGGAGTAACAATGAATAAGGGTGAAGTTCAGGATTCACTAAATTATGATACAACTTCTTCTGATAAAGCTCAATTAGTGTTCAGCGATGTAAACGGATTGCTAACAGAATCTTTAATAAAAAATGGAAGGAATGAAAATGAAAGGGTTCATAAAGTAATAACCTTTACCGGCCAATCATTATTTGTCGCTGATACTAACTCAATCATTTTGAAATTATCAAAAACAGCAAAAGATATTATCCCGGACTCAACATGGGATGAAAAGAGTTATATTTTTTTTACTACCCGATCTACACGGCTTTCTGACCCAATTCCTTCGAGAGGTAATGCTCAATGTGTGGCGCTAAAAGTTGGAAATGGCAGAGTTGTAATCATAGGTGAAGCCGCAGTTTTAACGGCACAAATTGTTGACGACATAAAATTCGGCATCGATGACAAATTAAATGATAATAAAAAATTTGCATTAAATATAATGCATTGGCTATCAAAAATATTATAGATATAGATTGTGAAAAGACAAGCGGATATAATTGGGATCGGTCTCAGACCGATCCTAATTTTGGGAAGGGTCTCAGACCCTTCCCTACATTTTTGAATTTATGCAAGTTCGTGTTCTTCAAGCCAGCGTTGAGCATCCAGAGCAGCCATACAACCGCTTCCGGCAGCAGTAACAGCTTGTCTGTAAGTTTTATCGGCAACGTCACCCGCAGCAAAAACTCCCTCAATGTTCGTATAAGTTGTACCCGGTTTTACTTTTAAATAGCCGGTCTCATCCATATCAAGAACGCCCTTAAACAAAGAAGTATTCGGCTGATGACCGATCGCCATAAAAATTCCATCGGCGGCAACTTCCCAAGTAGAACCGTCTTTTGGATTCTGAAGAATTGCGCCGGTCACAAATTTCTTGCCGTCTTCTTCTTTTCCCAAAACTTCTTTGATGACTGCATTGGTTATGAATTTTACCTTCGGATTTTTCTTTGCGCGTTCGATCATAATTTTTGAAGCTCTGAATTCATCGCGGCGATGAACGAGAGAAACTTCAGATGCAAATTTTGTGAGATAGCTTGCCTCTTCAAATGCAGTATCTCCGCCGCCAACAACAAGAACTTTAAGATTGCGGAAGAAAAATCCATCGCAAGTAGCACATGCCGAGACTCCGTAACCCATGTATTTTTTCTCGCTACCAATGTTGAGAAGCTTTGCAGACGCTCCGGTTGAAATGATCACAGCATCTGCAGTGTAAGTTTCGTTTTCTGCTTTCACAACAAACGGACGTTTCGAAAAATCAACTTCGGTAACACTCTTAAACGCACACTTCGCACCAAATCGGCAAGCTTGCTTGCGCATGATATCCATCAACTCAGGTCCTTGAATGCCGTGTTCAAATCCGGGATAATTTTCTACTTCGGTTGTAATTGTTAATTGCCCGCCGGGTTGAAGTCCTTCAAAGACAAGTGGATTCAAATTTGCACGCGACGTGTAAAGCGCCGCAGTTAATCCAGACGGTCCCGATCCTATGATAATTACTTTGTGATGATTCTCTGCCATTTATTTCTCCAAATTTTTCTACACAAAATTAGTTAATCGTTCGTTCATTTAGTAATGGTTAGATGGATTTCTTCACGGATAGATTCAGAATCTATTCCGGTTAATGCTGTTGAGTCAAAAATTCAGCGTTTCTTTTCAGACCGGTCAGTTTTGTTCTTTTGATCGGGCTTGTTTCAAAACGCGACTTAAACTGTTCTGCCGTCATTGATGAGATTTCATCCAATACAATTTCCTTGTTGATCGGTTCAAAAGATTTTTCTCCGGTCAGAACTGAAAATTTATTATTCCACGGGCATACATCCTGACAAATATCGCAGCCGAATAACCAGTTGTTGAATTGATTTTTAAAGTTGTCCGGGATGGAACTTTTATTTTCAATCGTTAAGTAAGAAATACACTTGTTGGCATCAACAATATATTCTTGAACAATCGCACCGGTCGGACATGCATCGATGCAAGCAGTACATGAACCGCAAAAGTCCGGCACAGTTTCGGAGTAAACAAAATCGTAGTTGTTAATAACAGTCGCAATAAAAAACCAGCTGCCCATTTCGCGATTGATTACGTTAGTGTTTTTACCCATCCAACCGATTCCCGCACGCACAGCCCAGGCTTTATCCATCACTGGGCCGGTATCAATGTATGTTACACATTCAAACGCCGGATCGAGCTTCTTTAGTTCCTCCTCAAGAACTTCGAGCCGTTCCCAAATAATTAAATGATAATCCTTGCCCCATGCATAGCGCGAAACTTTTCCGAAACCGTTTTGATCTTCGTGCTGTTGAGGAGTGTAATAATTCATCGCCAAAGAGATCACGCTGCGTGCGTTTGGCAAAATGTTTCTTACATCGAAACGTTTTTCAAAATTGCGCGACATGTATTCCATCGTACCGTGATTATTACGATCGAGCCACTTCTTCAAATGTTCGATTTCGATTTCAAGTTTGTCGGCGGGTGCAAATCCTACAAGATCAAAACCAAGTTCTTTTGCTTTTTCAATAACAACTTGGTTCGTGATTTTGTTTTCGGATTCCATTTTACCAGTTCAATTTCTTCTCAAAGACTTTGATAAAAACGTCGTCATTGTGAATCTTCACTTCGTAAACATCTAATCCTTTTATGCCGCCGGCAACTATTCCGGTTTTGAGATCGTACTGCCAGCCATGAGCGGGGCATGTAACTTTTCCATCATCAACAAAACCATCATAAATTATAAATGCTTTCTGGTGAAGACACATATTGCTCAGCGCATACACTTTCCCATCAACTTTGAAAACTGCAACATCAATTTCATTTACGATAAACCGCTGCCCGATTTTTTCTTTCAGATTGGAATACTTGCAGACTTTGGTAAATCCTTGAAACTCATTCATCAGATCATCTCTGTAAACACTTCGTCAATTGCAAAACCGCGCTGGGATTCTGCAACGGTTGCCATGATAACTTCGGGATCGTGCTCGAAAAACAATTTCCAATTTTCATTGATGGCAACGGGAAGAATTTTCTTTTTTTCTTCGATGGTAATCATCGGCTGCAAGTCGTAACCCATCACATACGGTATGGGTACGTGAGAAGCGAACGGGAAAAGATCACCGCAATATAAAACAGTGTCCCGCGAATCGTGAACTTTTATGATTTGTTGAAATATGGTGTGCCCGTTAATTGTAACAAGATTTATTTCGTCATCGAACTGGGTGTCTCCGTCAACCAAATTAAGAAGTCCTTCTTTCTGCAGCGGCATAAATCGTTCTTGAATAAAACTTGCGCGGTCTTTTTCAATAGGATTTACCGCCCACTCAAAATGTTTTTTCTGAACATAATATTTTGCATTGGGAAAAGTCGGAATCCATTTTCCATCTTTGAACGTTGTCGATCCGCCGGTGTGATCAAAGTGAAGATGCGTCAACAGAACATCAGTTATTTCCCACGGATGAATGCCGATTTTAGAGAGTGATTGAATCAACGTGAATTCGTGCTGATCCAGGCGGTAAATCTTTGAAAATTTCTCGTCCCAGTTTTCGCCTATCCCTGTATCGATCAAAATTTTTCGTGAATCGCTTACCAACAAAAGGTTGCGCGCGTGCAGTGTAACTCTGTTTTGATCATCCGCAGGGTTACTCTTGTTCCATAAAATTTTAGGAATAATCCCAAACATTGCGCCGCCGTCCAAAGCAAAAACCCCGGTTTCAATTGCGTGCAATGTATATTTTCCTATTTTCATATCTTTGCTTTACATTTATCTTAATGGAGTAATTAGCTAATAACTATCAAAAAACTATGGAATTTTTTATGAACAACAAAATAGAAAGAAATTTTTCGCGGAATTTCAACTTGCTGCTGAAATTCAAGTTAATAGTTTTGCTGTTTGTTTGCATGCTAACAGTTTCTGTTTCCGCTCAGCAGAAAAGCGAAACCGGATTGAAAGTTATGACTTTCAACATTCGCTACGGCGCGGCAAATGACGGCGAGAATAATTGGCAGTTTCGGAAAGGCTACGCCGCAGAAACAATTCAAAAGTTCGACCCGGATATTTTAGGATTGCAAGAAGCTCTCAGATTTCAAATTGATGATTTATTGGAACAGCTGCAGCAATACGAACTTGTGGGCGTGGGAAGGGATGATGGTAAAACAGCGGGAGAATATTCATGCATTTTTTACAAAAAAGATAAATTCAAAATCGATTCTACTCAAACGTTCTGGTTTTCCGATACTCCCGAAATTCCGGGTTCAAAAAGTTGGGGAAACGAAATTACAAGAATCTGCACATGGGCAAGAATGACGGATAAAACTTCCGGCAAAACTTTCTACGCGTTCAATGTTCACCTTGATCATCAATCGCAGCCGTCGAGGGAGAAAAGCGCGCAACTGCTAGTTAAGCGAATCGGCGAAAAAAATCTTCCGGTAATTTTAACAGGAGATTTCAACAGCACGGAAGACAATCCGGCAATCAAAGCAGTTCTAGCTTCCGGTTTAATAGATACGTTTCGCGCGTTACACAAAACCGGACATAATCAAGGAACGTTTCATGCGTTCAAGGGAAACACCGACGGGGAAAAAATAGACTACATTTTCGTTTCAAAAGAATTCAACCCGGTTAGCTCAGAAATTATAACGACAAGTTACAACGGAAGATTTCCATCCGACCATTTCCCGGTATCTGCAACTATTATAGTGCGATAATAAAATCCTAGGTTATGTCCGAAAGGGCAAAATTTTTCATCCAAATATATTTGTTAGATTTTTCTATTTTTGATTTGCATTCAAAAAAATTGTGGGGAACCGCATAATGGTAAATCTCGCTCGCCTTCTTTTATTATCGCTGTTCATATTAACTTCTTCAACGTTTGGGCAGTATGTTAAAGTGATAAAAATTCTCGACGCAAATTTATTTGAACTTGAGGACGGAAGAAAAATCAAATTAGCCGGAGTTGATGCACCGCAGTTGAATAGCCCGATACCGTTCTTCCAAAAAGTTGCCGAGCAGGCAGTTTTTTACAGCGTCGGAAATATACTTGACCGAAGAGTGTACATGCAGTTAGTAACAAAACAAGAAAGATCAAACTATCAGCTAGTACATATTAAAATTAACTACCTTTTTGAAAAATCCGATTTTAACAAATCTTACTTGATGAAGGGGTTTGGAAAATTCTTTGATAATGCTGATACAACATTTAGAAATGATCTCATAGACGCTCAAACACAAGCAATTAACGCCAAGGACGGTATTTGGAACTACTACTCACTAGTTAATACCGACACATTGGATGTTGATTTAACAACTAGCGGCTTACAGCATCTAGTAGAAATCGATTCGGCAAATCTTGCAACCAAACTAAAAGTAAGACCAATATATACCGCTGTTCCTTTAGAGTTATTAGTTGGATCAGCTTTAACATTAGTTGGAAGCTACGGTAGTGCACTGCTAATATACGCAATTACGAAGCCTCAAGGAGAATATGCAGGCTATGGTGCAGCACTTGGCGGAATTGTGCTCGGCTATTCTTTAGGATTCCCCTACGGGATTTATCTTGTTGCTGAACACGATAACCCAAACTTGTCTTACTTAGTGGCCCTAGGAAGCAGCATTGCAACAGCTTTGGTTACAACCGGAATTTCCCTGGCTTTGTTTCCAACAGATCATGAGCACCCGACAAGATACATTCCATTACTTTCACCAATAATTGGACCGCTATTGTATGTTCATCTTTTTCCTCCAGCTTATCCAACTCAAAGTGATTTGACTCCGCAACCTGAGATTTCTAGCGGACAGCAGAACTTTCAGAATTATTATAACTCCACCATGAGATTTAGAATGGAGCTACTCAGAATCAATTTTTAAAACAAAAAAGGGACTTGAGTGATCAAGTCCCTACAATAATTTTCTAACTCAACTAATAGCTAAATCTATCTTCCTAATCCGTCCAGATATTCTTTCCTTTTCAATAATGTGTCTTTATCTTCAACATGGTTGGGATCGGGAATGCAGCAATCAACCGGACAAACAGCGGCGCATTGAGGTTCATCATGAAAACCTGTGCACTCAGTACACTTATCGGGTACTATATAAAAATAATCTTTGGAAAAAAATCCGGATGCGCTGGAAGGAGCTGCATCGCCTTCGCCGTACGTTTTATCTCCTAATTTCCATTCAGCACCACCTTCATAAATTGCAGTGTTGGGGCATTCCGGTTCGCAGGCGCCACAGTTGATGCATTCGTCAGTTATCATTATTGCCATAATAGGCCTCCTCTTTAATTGAAAAATTTATCTATCGGTTTTAATTCTTGGAATCTGTTTCCAAAACAAATTGAGGTCTCGATCGGAAGATAATTCATACAGGTCTTTAATGATCAGTTCTATATCGCTCACCAACAACTTTAGATTAATGTTTTTATGAATCGGTAAGTAACTTATCAGCTTTTTGTTTTCTTTCTCGGATTGACTCCATCGCATCATCGGCGATTTCATGACACTAAACTGTAACGTCCAACCTAAATCAGAACCAATCCTTGAAAAAAATACCTGTCTTCTCGATCACTTTCAGCCCATAATTCCTCAAAAACATTGTGGGCTAAAAAGAAATCGGATTCATTAAATAATCTGATTCCTTCAATAATATCTTTCAAATCCGCCGAAATAATACTAAATCAAGGTTAGAACTTCAAGATAAAATGAATTGTAAGCAAAGAAATTACCAGCCGCCACTTGCTCCACCGCCTCCAAAAGAGCCGCCTCCCCCAGAAAATCCGCCAAAACCACCACCTCCGCCCCCACCCCATCCGCTGCTTCGTCTGCCAGAGCCGCCCATGGAACCCAGAATTATCCATGGTAACAAACCGCCACCGCCTCCTCCACCCTTTCTAAAAATTGACGAAAGGATTATGAATACGATGAACAAGAATATGAAGGGAATGTGACTTCCCTTCCCGGAAATGTCCTTACTCTCTCCTTTGTATTCTCCTTTTGTAGCGGCAATTATCGCGTTGATACCGGCTGCAACTCCATTGTAATAATCACCTTCTTTGAAATAAGGACGGACTTCATTTCTAAGGATTGAATTCGCCAGAGCATCCGGCAAAGAACCTTCGAGACCATAGCCAACTTCAATTCTCATTTTCTTATCATCTTTGGCAACGAAGAACAAAATTCCGTTGTTGTTCTTAGCAGAACCAATTTTGTTTTTTGCAGCCGTTTGGTAAGTGAAGTCTTCCATCGGATAGCCGTTGAGAGAATGAATCATCAGAAAGACAACTTGGTTTGAAGTCGAATCGTCGAATGTTTTGAGTGTAGAGTTGAGAGTGTTAAGTTCGGAATTATCCAGTGTGGATGTAAAATCCGTGGCATAAGTTTTTAGAATTGGAAACTCGGTTTGAGCTTTCAGAAATAAAAACGGTATTATAAAAAAGAATACTATTTTAAAAATCTTCATTCAACACTCTGCACTCTTAGTTCTACACTCATTTCTTAAAACTGAACCTTCGGAACCTGCTCTGCGCCTTCCTGAGCTTTGAAATATTGTTTTTCTTTGAATCCGCTAAAGTTTGCTATGAATGCAGCCGGAAAAACTTTGATAGCCGTGTTATACTCCTGAACGACTTTATTGAATTTCTGCCGTTCCACTGTAATTCTATTTTCCGTGCCTTCAAGTTGGGCTTGTAGATTCAGAAAATTTTCATTCGCTTTTAGTTGCGGATAATTTTCCGAAACAACCAATAAACGTGATAACGCGCTGCTCAAACCGTCCTGCGCTTTCTGGAAATTTTGAAACGCTTGTGGATCACTTAGTTGTTCGGGCGAAAGTTTTACTTGTCCAACTTTTGCTCTTGCTTCGGTAACGGCTGTGTAAGTTTCTTTTTCGAAGTTTGCAACGCCTTTTACAGTTGCAACAAGATTCGGAATCAAGTCCGCCCGTCTTTGATAAACGTTTTCGACCTGGCTCCAACCCTGATTTACTCCTTCATTTAAAGCAACAAAGCCATTGTATTTTTTCACTCCCCAACCGACAATTGAAATAACAATGATTACAACTAGAGCTAAAACTCCTAACGCAATCAATAGTCCTTTTTTCATTTATCCTCCTGTGTAAAAGATTTCATTTCACAAATATTATCAGCGCAGACGAAAAATTAATTAGTCAGACTTCTCATAGGCGCGGGAATTTTTCCGCCGCGTTCAACAAAATTAGCGCTGCTTAGGTTACTCACTTTCATAATAGGAGCTTTGCCTAGCAAACCGCCGTAATCTACAAAGTCGCCAATTTTTTTCCCGTATGCAGGAATTATTCTTACCGCCGTAGTTTTATCGTTAATCACTCCAATGGCAGATTCATCGGCAATGATACCGGCAATTGTCGTTGCTGGAGTATCGCCGGGTACCGCAATCATATCAAGACCAACGGAACATACAGCTGTCATCGCTTCCAATTTTTCCAGCGTTAAATGTCCGGCTTGAACCGCGCGTATCATTCCCATGTCTTCACTTACCGGGATAAACGCCCCGCTCATTCCACCCACCGAAGAACTTGCCATCAGCCCTGCTTTCTTAACTGAATCGTTCAACATAGCCAAAGCTGCGGTTGTTCCTGGAGCGCCAACGTCTTCCACGCCCATAGCTTTTAATATATCCGCGATGCTGTCGCCTTCAGCCGGAGTTGGCGCTAATGAAATATCAACAATGCCGAACGGTACACCGTGTTTGTCAGCAACTTTTCTTCCGATCAATTCTCCGGCGCGGGTAATTTTGAAAATTGTTTTCTTAATAACTTCTGCAAGATGCTGAAGATCAACCCGTCCCGCTTCTTTGATAGCATCGAGCACAACACCGGGACCGCTGATACCGACATTAAGAGTTACTTCCGGTTCCGACACTCCGTGAAATGCACCCGCAACAAAAGGATTATCTTCAACTGCATTTGCAAACACAACAAGCTTTGCACAGCCGATTGAATCTTTGTCTTTTGTCTTTTCAGCAGTGAGTTTAATCGCTTCACTCATCATCAAAACCGCATCCATGTTTATACCGGCTTTGGTTGAAGCGATATTCACACTTGAGCAAACACGTTTTGTTTCCGAGAGCGCAAAAGGAATAGCTTTTATTAATTCA
>JAJYMU010000077.1 GCA_021786655.1 Bacteroidota bacterium | reverse complement strand
CATTTGTTGATTTGATTCAAGAAATACAGTTGGAACTGACCGGCGCAGATATTTCATTTACCGCTCCGTTGTCGTTCGATACCGAGATTCCCAAAGGACCGATAACAGTCGGTAATATGTTCGATTTATACCGGTACGAAAATTTACTTTACACGATGGAACTCACCGGAAAAGAGATTAAAGACTATTTGGAATTTTCTTACGGGTTGTGGTTCAATCAAATGAAAGATGAAAATGATCACCTAATAAATTTCAGCCGCGATGCAAACGGAAATATTCAGACAGACAAAAGAAATAACCGTCCGATCCTTAAAGGCGTTTACTACAACTTCGACAGCGCTGCGGGAATTAATTACACTGTTGATGTTTCCAAGCCGGCAGGAGAGCGCATTCAAATATCATCTATGTCCAACGGTTCACCGTTCGATTTCAGTAAAACGTATAAGGTTGCGGTTAACTCATACCGCGGAAACGGCGGCGGATACCATTTAACTCAAGGCGCTCACATACCGAAAGATCAGTTGGAAAAGAGAATAATTAATTCTACCGATAAAGACCTTCGCTATTACATGATGAAGTGGATTGAGAAAAAGAAAACCGTTACTCCCAAGGCGATGGGCAACTGGAAAGTAATACCGGAAACGTGGTGGGAAAAAGGAAAAGAGAAAGACTACAAGCTTTTATACAAGGGTAATTAACTGAAGGCGGACTATTTAATTTCATAATTAACGGTTGTATCTTATCGTCAAATAATTTTCGATTTACCGAATGAAGAAATTTTTAATTCTGTTTTTAATTTCGCTTCCATTGTACGCGCAGAAGTTTCCCGCGAGCGATCCGAACGGAACCGTTGCACCGATATTAAACGATATTACTTTTTCCGTTGATAAGCACTATCCTTTTTTCGGTGAAGGCGCCAGACCGTACGCAAATGAATACGGGATAAGATTAACAGATCAAGACTCAAAATACACCGCTTACATTTTTTTCCGAAATCAATATCTGGAACCAACGTTCACGAGGCGGGGTAGCGTTCTAAGATTTTATTTCCCGGAATCGTATTACAACTATATCATGAAACGATTTGACGATAACGTTTCGGCGGTGGTCATTTACAAAGAATATAAAGACGGACATGCATGGGGAGAAATTGTTTTTGATAAGTATCCGTAAATCGCACCGAACGTAAGTCAAACTTCTCTAGTTGATTTTCTATTCTTTGATGTGGCGGCTCTTTAGAGTTTGGCCGATCTCTTCGATTGTAATATCCTGTTCCGCAAGAAGAACGAACAGATGATAGATGAGATCCGATACTTCGTTTAGGATTTCGGTTTTGTTTCTATTCTTTGCGGCGACAACCGTTTCGATAGCTTCTTCGCCAACTTTTTGGATAATTCTATCTGCACCCGATTTGAAAAGTTTTGTTGTATAAGAGTTTTCGGGAAGTTCAGTTTTTCTTTTTTGAATGAACTTGAAAAGATACTCTAAAAATCTCGCGTCGTTTCTTTCAACTCCAAAACATGAGTAACTGCCTGTATGACAGGTGTTTCCAGCCGGTTTTGCGTAAACCATCAATGAATCGTTATCGCAATCCAATTTCATGTCCACGAGATCAAGATAATTGCCGGAGGTTTCGCCCTTTGTCCATAAGGTTTTCCTCGATCTGCTGAAAAAAGTTACACGCTTTGAATCGATAGTTTTCCTCAATGATTCTTGATTCATAAAACCGAGCATCAACACTTGATCTGTGAATGCGTCAATCACAACAGCCGGCACCAATCCATCCAATTTCGGAAAGTCAACTTTAGTTATGTCTATCACGTTCTCACTCTTATATTATTTTCGGTTAGATATTTTTTTAAATCTGCGATGCCAAGCTCGTTGTAATGAAACAACCCGGCGGCGAGACATGCATCAACATTCGCCGTAACGAACGCATCGAGGAAATCTTTTTGCGATCCGGCGCCGCCGCTGGCAATCACCGGAATCGAAACATTTTTTACAACCGTAGTCAGCAAATTCAAATCGTAACCGTTACGTGTTCCGTCTCGATCCATCGAGGTGAGCAAAATCTCTCCGGCGCCAAGTTCGGTTACACGATTGCACCACTGAATCCCTTCAAGCGCAGTTTCTTCTTTCCCGCCTTTTATAAAAACTTTGTAAGAATTGTTTATTGTCTTCACATCAATTGCCGCAACAACCGCTTGGCTTCCGAACCGTCCCGCAGCTTGCGTAATCAATTCCGGATTTTTAACAATTGACGAGTTCAAAGAAATTTTATCTGCGCCGGCTTTTAGCAAAACGTCTATATCTTCCAACGTAGAAATTCCGCCGCCCACCGTGAATGGAATTCTAATCGCTTTTGCAACTGCAGTAACAAGTTCAACCAAAGTTTTTCGTTTCTCTTCAGTTGCGGTAATATCTAAAAACACAAGTTCATCGGCGCCTTCTTTGTAATACCTCTCCGCAAGTTCAACGGCTGAACCGGCATCGCGCAGATTTACAAAATTTGTTCCTTTAACAACTCGGCCGTCTTTAACGTCAAGACACGGTATAATTCTTTTACTTACCAAAACTAATCAAGTCCTCCAAACGGATTTTCTTTTCATAAATTGCTTTGCCCACTACAACCGCGTGAAGATTTAACTCATGCAGTTTCAAAATGTCGTGCAGACTTCCAACGCCTCCGGAAGCGACAAGTTTTATTTTTGAATACTTCTTCAAAATTTTCCGATACAGCCCGTGACTGGGACCGCTCAACGTTCCGTCTTTGCTGATGTCTGTGCACAGAAAAGTATTGATACCGAGATTCGAGCAATAATCAATGTGGTCGTAAATACTTATGCCGCTGTTTTCGGTCCAGCCTTTTGTAAAAATAGTTTCAAAGTTGGAATCGATAGCAACAATAAATGCGTCCGGATTATTTAAGGTAACAATTTTTTCAAATTCGGTTTTGTCGGTTATGGAAATGGAACCGATGATAATTTTATCGACACCAATTTTCAATAGTTCGGTAACTTGATCGGCATTTCTAATTCCTCCGCCGAACTCAACTTTGAGTTTTGTTTTCGTTTTAATCAACTTAAGTGTAGGGAGTATGCTGATTGTTCCGCTTTTGGAAGCCAAAAGATCGACCACATGAAGCCAGTCGAATCCGGTTTGCTCATATTTTTTTGCAAGATACAAAGGAGTTTCTTCGTAAAAAGTTACCTGGTTAAAATCTCCTTGTGTTAATCGTGCAACTTTGCCTTGATATATGTCTACTGCTGGTATCGTTAACATTTTTCTATGAAGTTTTTAATTAATTGAATGCCGGCTTCGCCCGATTTTTCGGGATGAAACTGAACGCCGTAGAAATTATCTCTTTCACAAGATGCAGAGAAAAAAGTTTCATGATTTGTCCGTGCCGTCGAAAATTGATTGAGCGGCACATAATACGAATGCGCGAAATAGAAAAAAGATTTATCCGGAATACCGTTGAATAATTTGCTTTGTTTAAGAATCTCAACTTGATTCCATCCCATGTGAGGTACTTTTGTTTTAGTGTTGTCAAAAATTTCTGTCGAGCCAGGAAAAACTCCCAAGCATGAAACATTTCCTTCTGCAGAGCGGCAGCAGAGCAGCTGCATTCCCAAACAAATGCCGAGCAGCGGTTTATTCGTCATTTGAAGGAATGAAAAAAGATTGAGAAGGTGCAGACGTTTAACCGCATATGAAGCTTCTCCCACGCCCGGGAAAATAATTTTGTCGGCGTCCAAAATTTCCTTTTCATTATTTGTAATAACAAACCGTGCGTTCAAATCGTTCAGCGCGTTGGCGACCGATTCGATATTTCCGGCGCCGTAATCAATTAAAGCTATCATAACAAACCTTTTGTTGAAGGTAATGAATTCTTCGCGCGTTCATCAATCCGGCAAGCTTCGTTTAATGATTTTGCAAAAGCTTTGAACAGCGCTTCGATTTTATGATGATCATTTTTCCCTTGAGCTTTCAAATATAAATTGGCTCCCATGCCGCCGGCTAAACCTCTAAAAAATTCTTCCGTCAGTTCAGTGGGGAAGTCGCCGACTTTTTCTCTCGAGAATTCGGCATCGAAGTTCAGATAAATCCGGCCGCCGAGATCAAGCGCGCATATAGCAACGGAATCGTCCATCGGCAAAAAACAGCCGTAACGTTTTATGCCAAGTTTACTGCCAAGCGCTTTTCTGATTGCTTCTCCCAATGCAATGCCGGTATCTTCCACGGTATGATGTTCGTCGATGTGCAAATCGCCCTTTACCGTGACGAACAAATTTATGTTTGCATGTCGCGCAATTTGATCCAGCATGTGATCAAAAAATCCAATGCCGGTTTTGATTTTCTTTTGTCCTTTACCATCGAGTTCAACGGTAATGCCGATTTCGGTTTCTTTTGTCTTACGCTGCACTGTTGCAGAGCGCTGCATCGTGATAATAACATCTGCCGCTTGATCAAAACTTTTTATTGTATTTTTTGAACCGACAAGGATGGAATTCTTTCTTTTCGATTTCACCGTTGAAATTATATAATCAAACGAACTTATTTGTGCGGCGTCGTTAAGCTCAACGTTATCGAGCCGAAGCAATTTCAGAAACAGCTTATCAACTGATTTTGGCTGTTCAATGTAAAGATTAAATCTCTCCGACAATTTTTTGATTCCGGAAATCAATCCCGCCGATTTTGGATCATCGAACTTAAAAAAGTTTTTATCGATCAGAATGCTTTTCATAAAATCTCATCCAGTTTTTTGAGAAACAAATTATTCTCTCCTTCGGTGCCGACAGTTACGCGAAGATATCCTACAAAGTTGAACTGATTGCTTCTGTCTCTGATGACAATTCCGTTTGTCTCCAGATAACTGAAAACTTTTTGAGGATTTCCAACCTTGAACGAAATAAAATTGGCATCGGACGGCAAAACATTAAGAACTTTTTCCCTTTGACGCAATTCTTTTTCCAGCTTTTTTCGCTCTGAAAGTATTTTTCTTATAAACTCGTTGCGCTTGGAAATATTCTTGATAGCTCCGAGAATTGCGTTGGAAGTTAGCTTGTTCATGTTATACGGCGCTTTAACTTTGAATAACAAGTTGATGATCTCTTCGTTAGCTGCGCAGAATCCGCAACGAACTCCGGCTAATCCCCACGCCTTTGAAAAAGTTCTCATCACAACCAGATTCGGATATTCCAGAGTCTGTTTGATCAAACCGCCATGTTCGGAAAAATCTATGTATGCTTCATCAACAGCGACAAGAACATTTAATTCTTTTGCCAGTTCCAAAATTTGTTTTGACTCGATCAAGTTTGAGCTGGGATTGTTCGGTGAGCAGATAAAAATAATTTTCGTTTTATCGTCAACTGATTTTTTGATCGCTTCAGTATCCAATTGAAAATTTTGGTCGAGCGGAACATTGATAACGCCGACGCCGTTGATATCGCAAGCTACTTTGTACATTCCGTATGTCGGCTCGCAGACAATAACTTTGTCTTTTTCGGGATAACAGAAAACTCTGATCAGCAGATCAATAATTTCATCAGACCCGACGCCGAAAAACAAATTCTGCGTAGGAATGTTCAAAGCTTCACCAAGGGACTGTCGCAGCTGTGTCTGCTGCGGATCGGGGTAACGGTTTAGCTGCAGCGAAGTGAAGTTCTCCAATACGCTGCCATAACTGTTCTCGTTGGCGTCCAAAAGAATTCCGGTTAAGTGTGATTGCCGCGCCGATGTGTAGGGCTTAAGCGACAAAATATTTTTTCGGACAAGATTTTTAATTTCCATTTTTTAGTCTCACTCTAACTGAGTTTGCGTGTGCATCAAGTTTTTCGGTTTCAGCTAACTGAATTACTGTTGATGATATTTTTTTCAATCCATTGCGTGTCAATTTCTGAAATGTTATCGGTTTCATAAAAGATTCCACACTAACTCCACCGATTGATTTTGCGTAACCGTATGTTGGCAGCGAATGGTTTGTGCCGGATGCATAATCTCCTACGCTTTCAGGCGAGAATGCGCCTATAAAAACAGAACCGGCGTTGGTGATTTGCGAAACATATTTTTCTGCGTTCTTCAAATTAAGTATCAAATGTTCCGGCGCATAGTTGTTGCTAAGTTTTATCGCCTTATAGATAGTTGGGACTACCATAATGAATGATGAATTGATAGATTGTTTCACCAATTCTTTACGCGGCAGAACTTTTATCTGCTCTGAAATTTCTTTCACAGTCTCATTAGCAAGTTTTGCGCTTGATGTAAGAAGAATCACTTGTGAGTCTGCGCCGTGTTCTGCCTGTGCAAGAAGATCTGAAGCAACATAAGCCGGATTAGCAAACTCATCAGCGATAATCAAGACCTCACTTGGTCCAGAAGGCATATCAATTGTACACCCGTCGGGGTCATTGCTTACAATCGTTTTTGCTGTCGTTACAAATTGATTACCCGGTCCCAAAATTTTATCGACTTTCTTAATACTTTTTGTTCCATACGACATCATTGCAATTGCATGAGCTCCGCCGACTTTATAAAATTCTTTCACTCTGCAAATTTTTGCCGCGTAAGCCAGAGCCGGATGAATTTCGTTGCCTTGCGTCGGCGACGAAACGATTACTCTTTTGCAGCCGGCAATCTTTGCTGGAATACCAAGCATCAGCATTGTCGAAACTAATACTGCGCTTCCGCCGGGAATGTAGAGTCCGACATTTTCAATGGGCAAATGTCTCCGCCGGCAATTTACTCCCGGCATTGTTTCGATAGAATAACTCAACGGTTTTTGTTTCAGATGAAAACGTTCTATGTTTTTCGCCGCCGTATTGATTGCCGTTTTAGTTGCCATATCAAGTTTCTTTTCGGCAGTTGTTAATTCTAATGCTGTCGCTCTAACAGAATTTCCTAAGAGTCCGTCGAACTTTTTTGCGTACTTCAAAACAGCTTTGTCACCGTTCTTCTTAACATCTTCTACGATTGGTTTGACAAGAGCGCCAACTTTTTCTGTATTGATAGACGTTCGTCCGAACAACTTTTGAAGTTGTTTCTCTGATACGGTTTTGTAATTAAAGATTTTCATACAATCATATTCTCAATTGGTAAAAGTAAAATACCGCTTGCGCCTGCATCCATCAACTGCTTGTGAATCGCCCAGAATTTATCTGACGGAATTACCGCATGAACAGCAACCATGTTTTCATCTGCGAGCGGAACAATTGTTGGGCTTTTTAGCGAAGGTAAAATTCTCTCGATTTCTTCCAGTGCTTTCCGCGGCGCGTTCATCATCAAATATTTTGATGATTTGGCGTTCAATGCCGAATCAATTCTAACAAGCAAGTTTTGAAGTGTTTCCTGTTTTACCGGATCGTTTGAAAGATTTGGTGTTGCTATCAACACCGCTTCGGAAGAAAAAACGTCGAAAGATTTTTTCAGCTTGTTCATTTTCAGTGTGTTGCCTGTAGAAACGAGATCGCAAATCAAATCCGCCACTCCTAATGAAGGCGCTATCTCTACCGAGCCGCTGATTTCAACTGCTGTCGCATTGATATTATTTTTCTGAAGAAAATTGTTCAGAAGATTTGGGAACGAAGTCGCAATTCTTTGCCCGTTCAATTCCGAAAGTTTAGTAATGTTCTTGTTCTCCGGTATCGCCAGCGCAAGGTTACATCTTCCATATCCAAGTTTTCTTACGAGTTCTACTTTTGCTTTTTTCTCCTGAATTACATCTTCGCCAACGATTCCGATATCGGCTACGCCATCTTGAACATATTCCGGAATGTCATCGTCTCTGAGAAACAATATGTCCAGTTCAAAATTTCTGGATGAGATGATCAATCTTTCGGAATAATCTTCGATGTCTAAACCACAATTGCGAAGAAGCTGAAGCGATTTGTCCGTTAATCTTCCTTTTTTCTGAATAGCAAGTTTCATATTCCCGTTTAACATTTTTTCTCCTTTAAAACAAAAAACCCCGACATGTGCCGGGGTTTTAAATTCAATTTACAAATTCTATTTATAGTTCACCGGCATCTAAAGAAGGTATTGAATGATGGTGATGATGAATTGTTGTATTAATTTTCATTGTTGTGCTTTTTGTTGGGCGAAAGATACAAAAAATTACAAAATATCCAAATATGTATGATGCTGTTTCCGACGGTAGTAAGCATAAAATATTGATGTATAAGTCTGAATATTTCATTATGTTCGATAAAAATTCGGACAATGAAATATGCTGGTTGCACTAACTGGTCTCTTCATGGGGTTCTTGCACGTTGTTTCCGGTCCCGATCATCTTGCCGCAATATCGCCGCTCGCAATTGAAAAGAAAAAATCAAGCTGGGTAATCGGTTTGAAGTGGGGAATAGGACACACGAGCGGTGTATTTGTCGTTGGTCTGCTTGTCTTGTTGTTCAGAGAAATTATTTCCATAGATATTGTTTCTTCGTTTAGCGAAAGGATAGTTGGAATAGTTTTAATCGGGATTGGCGCATGGGGTTTGCAAAAAATTTTCAGATCGAACTTGCATATGCACTCACACAATCATGATGGTGTTAATCATCTTCATTTTCATTCGCACGAAGAAAAAATGTCTCATCAAGATCCGAGCGCACACTTTCATACTCACACGGCGCTTATAGTCGGTATCATTCATGGTTTAGCTGGTAGTTCGCATCTCTTGGGTGTTTTACCGGCACTTGCGTTACCAACAAAAATTGAAGCTACCGGTTATTTAATTTCGTTTGGTATCGGGACTATTCTTGCGATGGTAATTTTTTCAGAAGTGCTTGGAAGAGTGGCATACCGTTTTGCTGAATACGGGCAAAAGATTTATCGCGGTTTATCAATCTCATTCAGCTCAATTGCAATTGCAATAGGATTGTTCTGGATAATCAAATAGAAATTCTATTCGTAATATGAGCTGGCTTTTAACGGACGTGTTGTTTGCTGTCCGCTTCCGAAAATCGGCGATGTCAAATCCGCATTTGCAGGAATGTACTCAATTTCACCGTTGCCGCTCATTTGAACCTGACCGCCCGCAGCTAAACTTCCTTTAATTTCTCCGTTACCGCTTATCTGTATATTATGGAGCGAAAGATACTGACCATACATGTCGCTGTTTCCGCTCATCTGAATGTTTCCAACGCTATACAATGAAAACGTGCTTTTATCTTCTTCATGAGTTTGGAAA
>JAJYMU010000198.1 GCA_021786655.1 Bacteroidota bacterium | reverse complement strand
TCGAAAAAGATAGAAGTGGAATTGAACAATAATTTATTCCAAGAAGATTTTCAGTCGGCAAAATCTCTCAAAGAACTAGATTCGTTGATTCATAATTGCCAGAAGTGCGCTTTGGGCAAGACGAGGAATAAATTTGTCTTCGGCGTCGGCAATCCCAATGCTACAGCAATGTTGATTGGTGAAGCTCCCGGCGCTGATGAAGATGCTCAGGGCGAACCGTTCGTTGGCAGAGCCGGAAAATTGTTGAACGACATTTTGAAAGCCCTCGACATGAAACGGGAAGAAGTTTACATAGCGAACATTTTAAAATGCCGTCCTCCTAATAACCGCGACCCGCTTCCTTCGGAAGAAGATACATGCAAACCTCATCTTCTTAAACAAATCGAATTAATCAAACCGAAAATTATTTTGTGTTTGGGAAGAGTTGCGGCAAATGCATTGCTCGGCAAAAAATTATCTTTGACTGATCTTCGTGAAAATATTTATGATCTAGACGGAATAAAAGTTTTTGCAACTTATCATCCGGCAGCTCTGCTTAGAAATCCGCATTGGAAAAGAGGCTGCTGGGAAGATTTTAAGAAATTCAAAAAATTATACGACGAACTGAGTGTAAATTAAAATGGCAAAGCGCACAGTAAACAGAACCGGCGGGAAAGAAAATTTTGACATTGAAAAATTAAAATCTTCAGCCAAACAGCCGCCGGCAGCGACAGAAGTTGAAATGTCGGTTCTCGGCGCAATGTTAATTGATGAAAGTGCTGTTCCAAAAGCCGTCGAAGTTCTAAAACCGGATTCGTTTTTTGATAAAAAGAACCGCGCTGTTTTCGAAGCAATGTTTTCGTTGTACGAAGCGAACGAACCGATTGACACGGTTTCGGTTTATGAAGAATTAAAAAAATCCGGCAAAGTTGATGCAGCTGGAGGCGCCGTTTACTTGAGCAAATTAACGCAAGACGTTTCATCAGCAGCTAATATAGATTATCACGCGCGCGTAGTCTTGGAAAAATGGATTCTTCGCCAGCTCATCAGCGCTTCAATGACGATTGCTAATTCGGCATACGATGGAAACGAAGACGTTTTTGATTTGCTCGATGCAGCCGAAAGCAAAATATTTCAAATTTCCGAAGAGGGAATTAAAGAATCATTCAAGTCGATGGATAAGGCTGTAAAAGAAGCGCTCGAATTAATTGAAGCGATTCATTCCAAACACATTTCCATGTTTTCCGTTCCGTCGGGATTTCTTGAGTTGGATGATTTGCTCGGTGGATTCCAGAAATCGGATTTGATAATTGTTGCTGCACGTCCCTCGATGGGAAAAACAGCATTCGCAATGTCTGCGGCACGCAACGCGGCAATTGATCATAACGTTCCGATTGGAATTTTCAGTTTGGAAATGTCAACCATTCAGCTTGCAACAAGATTAATATCCGCCGAAGCGCGCATCAACGCGCACAACGTTAGAACTGGAAAATTCAGAGCTGAAGACGGCGCAAAGATTAGCCGGACGGTTCATAAGTTAAGCAAAGCGCCGATATATATAGACGATACACCGGCAATCTCAATACTTGAACTTAGAGCCAAGGCGCGACGATTAAAAAATGAAAAGAATATCGGAATGATTGTTATTGATTATCTTCAGCTGTTGAGTTCATCATTCCATATGGAAAGTCGCGAGCGGGAAATTTCTACAATATCAAGGTCACTCAAAGCATTGGCAAAGGAGTTGAACATTCCGGTTATTGCGCTTTCGCAGTTGAACCGGCAAGTTGAAGCGCGCACAGATAAGAAGCCGATGCTTTCGGATTTGCGCGAGTCTGGTTCAATCGAACAAGATGCCGACGTCGTTCTGTTTTTATACCGCCCGGAAGTTTATAACATCACACAATATTCCGGCGGAGATATGAACGGTGAATCCACGGAAGGTGTTGCCGAAGTTATTGTAGGCAAGCAGCGTAACGGTCCCATTGGTGACGTTAAACTCCGGTTCATGAAAGATTATGCGAAGTTCGAAAATCTGGAACGGTTCAGACAGCAATTACCCGCTCCGGCAGAGCAGATTGAAGCCGCAGAGGATCTTCCTATATGAAAAAATATTTTTTGCTGCTGCTCTTTCTCGCGTCAAATGTTTTTTCCCAAGCGATCTATACTCAAGCCGACGTTGATGTTTGCAAATCCAAGTTTGAATTGGCTGTAGAAAAAAATCTTTCCAAACTCCCAATCAACGAAGTGATAATTGCTATCGCGAAAAGTTTTATGGGAACGGATTATGCGCCAAACACTTTGGAAAAAAGTGATGAGGAAAATTTGGTAATCCATTTAACCGGTCTTGACTGCTACACGTTCTTGGAAAGTTCTCTAGTGTTGGCGCGATGCATCAAAGATGGAAAGACCTCATTCCAAGATTATGAAAATGAGCTGACGAAGATTCGTTACCGCAACGGCAAGATTGACGAGTATCCATCACGGCTGCATTATTTCTCCGATTGGATTTACGATATGAACAAACGCGGCATCGGGAAAGATATTACAAAAGAAATTGGCGGCGTGCCATACAAAAAGAAAATTGATTTCATGAGCACACATGTTAATTCATACCGGCAGTTGAAAGACAATCCGAAATTTGTCGATGAAATTGCTGCAATTGAAAAACAAATCTCATCGAGAAAAAATTACTACGTGCCTCAAGAAAAAATTGAAAGCGTCGAAAAGAAAATCGAAAACGGCGACATAATCGGTATTACAACCAATGTTGACGGGCTGGACATTGCCCATACCGGCATTGCGATTAGAATGGACGACGGAAGAATTCATCTGCTTCACGCGCCGAATGTCGGTTACAAAGTTCAGATCACAGAAAAACCGCTCGCAGATTATATCAAAGGGATCAAGAAGCAAACAGGAATAATGGTTTTACAACCAGAAGAACCTGTAAAGTAGAATTCTCAATTCTCCATTGGCAACCTGCCTGCCGGCAGGCAAGTTCGCAATTACTTCTTCACCAGGTTCAAGAGTGTCTTGATGTTTTCCAAATCTTCCTTCTGTTCTTTACCTTTCGGCGTTTCCAAAATTTTCGGCACCTTTTCCAGTTTCTTGTCGTTCATGATATTTGTAAAACCTTCAATACCGATGAAACCTTTACCAATGTGATCGTGGCGGTCCACACGCGAACCTAATTCTTTCTTACTGTCGTTCATGTGAATGCAATTCAGCAAGTCCAAACCGATTATGTCGTCGAATTCTTTGATAACTTTTTTATATTCTTTTGGGTCTTTGATGTTGTATCCCGCGGCAAAAATGTGAGCGGTGTCGATGCAGACGCTCATACGTTCCTTCTCGTCAACCATGTCAATAATTTTTTTCAGTTGCTCGAACCGGTAGCCAAGAGCGTTGCCTTGTCCGGCGGTGGCTTCCAGCATGCTTTTAACTTTGTAACCTTTGGTTTGCTCATGCGCAATATTTAACGACTCGGCTATTATCTTTAATCCTTCCTCTTCGCCTTGTCCGCCGTGCGAACCGGGATGGAAATTGAGATACGGAATTTCAAGTAGTTCACATCTTTTCAATTCATCAAGAAAAGATTTGCGCGACTTCTCCAAGTTCTCCGGATCTTTAGCGCAGAGATTTATCAAATATGAATCGTGAGAAACGATTGCTTTGATGTTGGATTTACTTTTTTTCTCTTTGAATGCATTTATTTCTTTTTCAGTTAGGTCTTTTGAAAACCAGCGGTTGTTGTTCTTGGTAAAAAGCTGAATTGCCGTGAAGCCGAGCGACTCGCCGTTGTCAATCGCGGAATCAACTCCACCGGCTACAAAAACATGTGCACCAAGTAAGTGTTTCATAAAATTCCTTTCATCTAAGATGAAATTTTATTTTTCAATTAAAGATAATATTATTGCCATGAATAATTTATGGAATGAGAATCACAGATGAAAATCCTTATAACCGGCGGAAGCGGAACACTAGGACAATATTTGAATCTTGAATTAAACGGGAAACACGATATCCTTACCCAGTTCAATTCCAACTTAGGAAATTGCGGCTCATTTAATTCCGTAAATCTTTCCATAGAAAATTATAGCAAGTTGGAGAAAGTGTTTTTGTCGTTTAAGCCCGATGTTGTGATTCATACGGCTTCAATATCCAACGCGGAGAAAGCAGACCGTCTGGCGGCGGATATGGTTTACGATATAAATGTTAACGCAACTCAATATATAGCGGAGCTGTGCGACCGATACAACGCGAAATTGATTTACACTTCTTCGGATTTGGTTTATGCCGGTTATCGCGGTTCGATGCTGAAGGAAGATTCGAAACTCATTCCGGTTTCGTTGTATGCCGAAACAAAATTAATGGGTGAAGTTAAAATCCAGCAGACGTTCGGCAACTACATAGTTCTGAGAATGGCGCTCATGTACGGATTGGGACTGAATCACTCGCGGAATCATTTTCATTTCATGTTCGATGAATTACGTAACGGTAATACAGTGAAACTTTTCACAGATCAGTACCGCACACCGCTTGCTTTGAAAGAGGCGGCAAGAATGATCTCGGAATTAATTGAGAAAAATATTTCCGGCGAAGTTATAAATCTTGGCGGTAGCGATAGACTTTCTCGGTATGAGTTGGGAGAAATACTTTGCGAAGAAGTTGGGTTCGACAAAAATCTTTTGATTGCTACGACGATGGATGAAGCCGGCATTCCATACAAAGTTGCGGATGTTTCTATGAATACCGAAACGCTGAATTCTTATGGGGTGAAACCGATGAGCGCAAGAGAATCTATTCGTGAGATTATCAAACCGTTTTGAACTTGTTCAGCTTTGCTTTTAACAATTCATTTACAATCTGCGGATTGGCTTTGCCCTTCATCTCTTTCATGATCTGTCCGACAAAGAATCCAATCACCTTATCCTTGCCGCTCAGAAACTCTTCAATCTGTTTTGGATTGGCTGCAAGAATTTTATCGATTGCCTTTTCAATCTCGCCGGTATCGCTGATCTGAACAAGATTTTTCTCCTTAACAATTTCGTTCGGATCTTTGTTCGTCTTCAGCATTTCCGGGAAAATGTCTTTTGCGATTTTGCCGCTAATAGTTTTTTCGTTGATCAGCTTAATTAACTTGCCAAGATTCTCCGGTGAAATTGAAAATTGATTGACGGGAATTTTTTCATCGTTTATAACTTTCAAAACATCGGTCATCACCCAGTTGCTTGCGGATTTATAGTCATCCGTTGCGGTTAAAACTTTTTCATAGTAGTCGGCAAGTTCACGTGATGAAGTTAAAATCTCTGCGTCATATTTTGGCAAAGAATACTTTTCAATAAATCTGTTTCTCCTATTTTCCGGCAGCTCCGGCATCGTCGAAGCGATTCTATCACGCCATTTGGCATCAATAATAATAGGCATCAGATCGGGATCGGGGAAGTATCTGTAATCATGAGCTTCCTCTTTGTTTCGCATCGGTTTTATCTTGTTGGAATCCGCATCCCATAACAAAGTCTGCTGAATAATTTTGCCGCCGTCTTCTATGATATCTATCTGCCGCTCAATTTCAGTTTCAATCGCCCTCTCGACGTTGCGGAACGAATTCATATTTTTCACTTCCGTCTTGGTACCAAATTTCTCTTCACCTTTCAAACGAATGGAAACGTTAGCGTCGCAGCGTAAAGAACCTTCTTCCATGTTGCCGTCACAAACTCCGAGATAGGTAACAATTTGTTTCAGCTTGGTCAAGTATAAATATGCTTCCTCCGCAGTTCGCAAATCCGGCTCGCTAACAATTTCCATTAGCGGTGTGCCGCATCGGTTTGCATCAATTTTTGTGTCCGTGCCTTGGTCGTGTATAGATTTGCCTGCGTCCTCTTCCATGTGAATTCTTGTTATGCCAATTTCTTTTCGTGAACCGTCTTTGAATTCAATTGAAATTTTTCCGTGTTCGCAAATAGGTTCTTCGTATTGAGATGTTTGATAACCTTTTGGAAGATCGGGATAGAAATAATTCTTTCGCGCAAAGATTGACCTTTCGTTTATGGCGCAGTCGGTTGCAAGTCCCATGAGAACGGTGTACTCAACAACTTTTTTATTCATAACCGGAAGTACGCCGGGATGTCCAAGACACACAGGACAAACATTTGTATTCGGCGGGACACCGAACTTCGTTGAGCATCCGCAGAAAATTTTAGTTTCCGTTAAAAGTTGTGAGTGAACTTCCAAACCGATTACGGCTTCGTACTTTGAATTCATGGGTCACAAATGATTGAAATTACTGGGGCGAATATAACTAATTATCGGTTGTTCTGAAAAATTTCACAACGGCTTCTGATGATTCGCACTAAAATATTTTACTTTGTAACGATAATTATTCATTTTTAAAACGATTTCTTTAGGAGAAGAGAATGATTTTAGATGTTTTAGTTTTTGCCGCGCATCCTGACGACGCCGAACTTTCCATGGGCGGGACAATCGCAAAGATGTGCAGCGGCGGACTTAAGGTTGGCGTTATAGACCTTACAAAAGGCGAACTTGGAACAAGAGGTTCTGCAGAAACGCGAAAGCATGAAGCGCAAAATGCCGCAGAGATTTTGAAACTTACTGTTCGTGAAAACCTCGGCTTCAAAGACGGAAGTTTGAGACCCAATGAAGACTTTCGCAGAACAATCATTTCAAAAATTAGAAAGTATCAGCCCAAGATTATTTTTGCGCCTTATTTCAACGACCGTCATCCCGATCATATCGGAGCCAGTCAATTGGTGAAAGAAGCTATGTTCTTCTCCGGACTTCCAAAAATTTCAACTGAAGAAAATGGAAAGGTTCAAGCTCCGTTTCGTCCTCAAAAGCTTTTCTATTATATGCAGACTTATGAATTCAAACCGACTTTTGTTGTTGACATCAGCGGCACTTTCGAGACAAAAATGAAAGCTGTTCGCGCGTATGAAACCCAATTTCATAATCCGGAAAGCAGCGAGCCGGAAACATTCATCAGCACTCCTAACTTTATAAAATTTATTGAAGCAAGAGCAAAAAGTTTTGGATTCAAGATTGGCAAAGATTATGGCGAAGCTTTTTATTGTGAGGAAGAAATTGAATACGATTTAATCGGTATGCTAAAGCAAGGAGACAAAAAGTGAAAGTAGCTTTTCTCGGGACCGGTTTGATGGGCGGTTTGATGGTACAACGATTACTTGAAAAAGGTTTCGACGTAACTGTTTATAATCGCACTGCATCGAAAGCCGATAGTCTGAAATCAAAAGGTGCGGTAGTTGTTTCTAAATCATCCGATGCTATCGCCTCATGTGACGTGACAATCGTAATGGTTGCAGATTTCAACGCTGTATCCGCAGTTTTGTTTAATGAAGAAGTATCTTTCAAAAACAAAACTGTAATTCAGATGAGCACCATTGGTCCGAGTGAAAGTCAAACCGTTCAAAAGAGGGTAGAGCAATCCGGCGGCGAATATTTGGAAGCTCCTGTGTTGGGCGGCGTTGCACAAATTCCCGTTGGTCAGTTAATCCCAATGGTGGGCGGAACCGCCGAACAATTCAACAAATGGAAAAAATTTTTGGAGAACTTTGCCGAATCGGTTTACTACATTGGTCCCGTTGGAAAAGCAGCCTCAGCAAAACTTGCTTGCAATCAACTTATCGCAACTATGGTTTCGTCGTTTGCGATGAGTCTCGGTATGTTCAATCGGAAGGTATTGACGTTGAAACGTTTATGAAAATAATTCGACCCAGTGCATATTATGCGCCCGCATACGATCGGAAATTAGAAAGCATGCTTACACATGATTACACAAACACAAATTTCACGCTGAAGAATTTACTCAAAGATGTAAAACTTGCTCAAGGCGAGTTTTCAAAAAACGGAGTTGATGTTACTACACTTGATTCGGTTGCCGAAATATTAAAAGAAGGAATCACAAGAAATCTTTCAGAGCTTGACTACGCAGCTCTTTACGAGGTTATTCGTTCCAGAAAATAAATTGAGGTTACCGTGATCAAGTTGAAACCATTTCAAGTAAAGTGGTTGGGACTTTTAGCCGGCGTTGTCTGCTTGTTATGTGTTCTCATGTTTGCAAATTTCGGGGCTGAATATCAGAATGCAAAGATTGTTGCGGCAATTGCAGTGCTGATGTCGGTCTGGTGGATTACAGAAGCAGCGCCGCTTTCAGTCACATCTCTTATCCCGCTCGTTCTATTTCCTCTCTTCGGCGTTGTTTCCGGCGCAGTTACCGCAGAATCCTATATGAACTCAACTATAATTCTGTTCATGGGCGGATTCATAATTGCCATCGCTATGGAAAAATGGAATTTGCATAAACGTATCGCGTTGAAAGTGATAAAGATTTTTGGAAGCAGCCCGTCGAAAATTATTTTAGGATTTATGGTTGCCGCCGGTTTTATCTCGATGTGGATTTCCAATACTGCAACTTGTTTGATGATTTTACCTATCGGTCTCGCAATAATTTATAAGGTTGAAAACGAATTCGGCGAGGAGAAGAGCGTTAATTTTTCTAAATCACTTATGCTTGCAATCGCATATGCGAGTTCAATCGGAGGGATTGGGACATTCATCGGGACGCCGCCAAATTTAATTTTTCAACGCATGTACGCAATTAATTTCCCAAATAATCCGCAGTTAAAGTTTGGAGAGTGGATGATCTTTGCCGTTCCTCTTGCCTTTGTGATGATGATAGCAGGCTGGCTGGTTTTAACAAAAATTATCTTCAAGTTAAATGACAATCTTGTTCTTGATAAAAAAATAGTTGAAGAAGAATACCAAAAGTTAGGCAAGATAACCTACGAGGAGAAGGCGGTTCTTTACGTCTTTGTTTTAACATCGTTGTTGTGGATTTTCAGAAGCGACCTTGAATTGAGCTTTGTAAAAATTCCAGGCTGGTCGGGATTATTTTCATCGTCAAATTTAATTGATGATAGCACCGTTGCCGTTGCCATGGCGCTTGTTTTATTTCTTATCCCGCGTAAAAACAGAAAAGAGGAACACAATTTTATTCTTAGCGGCGATGCAATAATGAAAGTGCCTTGGGATATCGTTCTTTTGTTCGGCGGAGGATTTACTCTTGCAGAAGGATTTGTTCAGAGCGGTTTATCACAATTTATCGGACATGAGTTCGCAGCGTTAAAAGGATTTCCTTTCGTTGCTCTTATTTTTATATTTTGCACAATAATTGTTTTTTCAAGTGAGCTTACGTCGAACACTGCGCAAACCACAATTATACTTCCGATA